>PLGF01000154.1 GCA_003138485.1 Verrucomicrobiales bacterium
GCCGCAGTCGCCGCGATTCCGGGGGAAGTGAGGCGGTTCAGGCGAGATTTGTCTTTGACCCATCGAGCCTGGTGCCGCAGTCGCCGCGATTCCGGGGGAAGTGAGGCGGTTTCGGCGTAGTTCCAACTCTTGTTTCAGCAGGTCGCCGCAGTCGCCGCGATTCCGGGGGAAGTGAGGCGGCTCAAATTGGAGTAAATTGAATTGGATAAGTCGTGCCGCAGTCGCCGCGATTCCGGGGGAAGTGAGGCGGAACCAGGCCGGGACATCAAGCAAAAGTTCCCCCCTGCCGCAGTCGCCGCGATTCCGGGGGAAGTGAGGCGGAGCGTTGGAAATTGATAACCATTGCTCGTCTGAGGCCGCAGTCGCCGCGATTCCGGGGGAAGTGAGGCGGGGCCTTTGGCAGCGCTAAGGAAGCGGCCGCCGCTCTCGCCGCAGTCGCCGCGATTCCGGGGGAAGTGAGGCGGTAGTCTGGGTCAAGCTAACGGTTGTTTTCGCGGAAGCCGCAGTCGCCGCGATTCCGGGGGAAGTGAGGCGGTTCTGGCTGGTCGGGATGCACGTCTCCGTGATGAGGCCGCAGTCGCCGCGATTCCGGGGGAAGTGAGGCGGGTTTATAGCGCGTCGGGTTCCCGGCCCGTGCAAAGGCCGCAGTCGCCGCGATTCCGGGGGAAGTGAGGCGGGTTTCTGACTTACCATCTCCAATGTTAGAATCTCTCGCCGCAGTCGCCGCGATTCCGGGGGAAGTGAGGCGGTCCTTTACCGCGCCGACCCATGATCCCCGCTTCGCCGCAGTCGCCGCGATTCCGGGGGAAGTGAGGCGGACTACAGCAGCGTGGATTCCCTCCTCGGCAAGATGCCGCAGTCGCCGCGATTCCGGGGGAAGTGAGGCGGCAAATGAACAGTTCAAATTCACGGGCAGATACAAGGCCGCAGTCGCCGCGATTCCGGGGGAAGTGAGGCGGAGCAGTTGAGCCGCACAGGCATCTTCCCCAACCTCGCCGCAGTCGCCGCGATTCCGGGGGAAGTGAGGCGGGAGGATGGCTCGCGCGAAGGTGATGAGGGTTTCTTTGCCGCAGTCGCCGCGATTCCGGGGGAAGTGAGGCGGCAGATCATCGCGCAATCCAGCGCGGAACTAGCCGGCCGCAGTCGCCGCGATTCNNCGCGATTCCGGGGGAAGTGAGGCAATCCCAAACGGGCGGCGGGTAGGTCATTGCCTTGCTCGCCCCAATTGGCAAGGCATCTGTTGCAGACGGCAATGCCCTACCCGCCGCCCGTTTGAAACTTCCCCCATCCCCAGCTTGCAGTTAAATCGGAATCCAGCATGCCGGGGCCGTGTATGATCTGAGGAATCGCGCCGACCGTCGGAAGCGCATCTGGGCCGTTTTCTCTTCGTGAGCTTCGCGGCCTTCGTGGTGAGAACTGCCTTGCGGCTCTCCCTTTTGCGCCCTTCTTCGGGCTACTTCTTCTCTTCAGGGGCGTTGGTTTCCGCGGCGGACGGAGAGGGCGGACGGGCGCCGGGGGCGGCTTCGGGCTTGCGGTTGTTGCGGCGCGTCAGTTCGTTCATTTTCTTGCGCTGGTCCGGGGTGAGCACTTTGTTGACTTCCTGGCGGACCCGCTTGAGTTCGTCGTCCATTTGCGGGGCGATCTGCTCCCACAAGGGCTTGGTCCGTTCCTGGCTTTCTTTCATGATCTTTTCGATCTGGTCCCGCTGGTCTGGCGCCATGTCCAACTGTTTCTCCATCCGTTTGAAGAATTCCAGCCGTTGCAATTGCCAGCCGGGCGGCGCGGGGTTCTTGGGGTTGACAGCCACTGAAGGGAGCGCGGGCGCGTTTGTGGCGGCCGTGGCGGGGGCGGCGGCGGGCTGAAGGCCGGTTCTACCCACCATGGCGCCGGTAAGAACGCCACACGCGAAAATCACCATGGTCGCCAGTATGACTTTCCACGGGCTCACCAGGCATCCTCAAGATGTTCATTCAACGGCGCGAAAACCGCCGCTTCGAAATCCTGGGCGAAACTTCCCGGCTCGTCCGCGGCGCGGTGGGCGGAGAAGGTCCAGAGGCCGCATAAGACGGTGATGGCCACGCAGGAGAGGGCCGCGCGCCAGAGAGGGGCGCCCCAGAGCGCCCAGACATTGGGCGCGGGAGACGCCTTGAGACGGCTCATGATCCGCTTTTCAAACGCGTAGGGCGTCTGGCTGCCGGGGGGATGGTTTCGGGCTGCGGCAATCAGCTTTGCGTGCAACTCATTCAAATTCATACAACTATTCAGACGATGGAGTCCGCCTTCCGGTTACAGGTACTTGTCCCTGGCCATTCGCCCCAGAATCTTCCGCATTTCCGCCCGGGCGCGAAAGGCGCGCACTTTGACGAGGGTGACGGGCCAGCCGGTGAACGCGGCGATTTCCTTGACTGACCGCTCCTCAATCTCCAGCAACGTAATCACCAGCCGCGCTGACGGCGAGAGCCGTTCCAGGACCTTGCCCACCAACAGCCGCGCCGCCTCCGCGTCCTCGCTGGCGGTGTCGGGCTGGACGACAAACCGGTCGAGCCAATCGGTTTCCGGCTCGGTCAATTCGGTGAAAGGCGTTTCGCGGTTGCGCTGGTGGGCGCGCAGAAAATCGAAGCAGGTCCGCACCGCCAGCCGCATGAGCCAATGCTCGAAAGGGGCGTCGCCGCGGAAGCCGTGGATTTTTTGGAACGCCTTGATGAACACCTCCTGCGCGATGTCTTCGACTTCGCTTTCGCGCCGGGCGTAGCGGCGGGCGGTGGCGAAGACGCGCCCCTGGTACTTTTGCACCAGCGGCTCGAAACTGGCCGCATCACCATTCTTCACGGCGGCAATCAGCTCCTCGTCTGAGCGGTCCATGCCGGGAATGTGCCAGACGGCGGGGAAAGCACAAGTGGGCGTGGGGCGGTTCTCATTATTCGGCAATCCGACGGGCACGGAGGCGACAAGCTGAGAATGACTAATGTCTAAGCACCAATGACGAAAGAATGACGAAGCGCAAATGACTAAAGCGGCTTCGAGCGGCCATTTCGTGATTGAATCTTATGGGGATTCTGTCAGTTCTCACGTTATGAGCACACATTTCAACGGCGCATGGCATCAGAAGCACCCCATGCCGAAGAAACCGACGTTGGAACAGCGCGTGGACTGGCATCTGGCCCACAGCAAGGCGTGCGGTTGCCGCGAAATCCCGAAAACTGTGATGGCGGAATTGCGCCGAAGGCGGCAGGCAAAGCCGCCATCGGGTGCATGACAAGAATTGAACACGTCTCCGTTGACCTGGCGCGCTTTCTGAGGTTCAATGGCCGGCACCCGGACGCCGGTTCCCCAGCCGCCGCCCTGGATTGATGCTCACGCAACAAAATATACTCGACGCGCTCAGGTCGGTGCATTATCCCGGCTACTCGCGGGATGTCGTCTCCTTCGGCCTGGTAAGAAACATCGCTGTCAACGGCGGGGCCGTGAGCGTTTCCTTCCAGTTGAACGGCGGCAATGCCGACATCGCCCGGCAAATCAAAGAGGCGGCGGAAGCCGTCCTGCGGGCCGTCAAAGGAGTGGAACAATTGCACGTTGAGGTCGTGGCGCCCGCGGGAGCGCAGGCCCCGGCCCAGGCCCAAACCACTTTGAATCAGAAAAGCGGCGTGCCCGGCGTCCGCCGCATCGTCGCGGTCGCCAGCGGCAAGGGCGGCGTGGGCAAATCCACGGTTTCGGTGAACCTGGCCTGCGCCTTGCGCCAATTGGGGGCGGCGGTCGGCTTGCTCGATTGCGATATTTACGGTCCAAGCATCCCCCTGATGATGGGCACGCGCGAAAAGCCGACTGTCAGCGCCGAGGAGAAGCTTGTGCCCCCCTCCAGCCACGGCGTGAAACTGATGAGCATGGGGTTCTTGATCGACGACAACGCGCCGGTCATCTGGCGCGGGCCGATGATTATGAAGACGATCCAGCAATTCATCGGGGACGTCGAATGGGGCGCGCTGGATTATCTGCTGGTGGACCTTCCGCCGGGCACGGGCGACGCCCAGATTTCACTGTGCCAAACCGTGCCGCTGGACGGCGGCGTCATTGTCACGACACCGCAGGAGGCGTCGCTTGGCGTTGTGCGCAAAGGGATTGCGATGTTCGAGAAGGTCAACGTGCCGATCCTGGGCATCGTTGAAAATATGAGCTATTACATCACGCCCAACGGCGAGCGGGTGGAGATTTTTGGGCACGGCGGCGGCAGGGCGGAGGCTGAAAGGCGCAAGATTCCGTTTCTGGGGGAGATTCCGATCTTCGTTGAAATCCGGCTTGGAGGCGACGCGGGAGTGCCTGTGGTGGTATCAGATTCACAAAAGCCTCCCGCGCAAGCGTTTATGGAAATCGCCAAGGCCTTGCGAACCGCCTTGGGATAGGCTATAATAGTACGTGGTAGTATAAAGGCAGCTTATGGATTCTCCCGCGAACCAGGGGCAGGAAGGGAAGACGCCAGGCGGCGACACCGACCGCCATGTGGAGGAATTGATTTGGGCGGAGTTGCGGCAGTGTTTTGACCCGGAGATTCCCCTGAACATCGTCGATTTGGGTCTGGTTTACAGCGTCGCTGTCAAGGCGGGTGAGGCGCATGTGAAAATGACGCTGACATCGCCGGGGTGCCATTTGGGCGGGCAGATAGCGGGGAGCGTTCAGGAGCGCATCCTTGCGCTGGAGGAGATAGAAGAGGCGAACGTGGAGTTGGTTTGGGACCCGCCCTGGCACCAGAGCATGATCAGCGAGGCAGGGCGGAAGACGCTCGGATTGGACGCATGATTCTTGTTGATTTTTAAAAGCCGTAACCGTAACGTCACCCGCGCGGAATGAAAAACCAGTAAACCAAGTATGGCTACTATAGTAGAGAATTCGCCAGGTAACGATTTGGTTAAGAAATCCTCGCTTTACCGCGAGTTTCAGGCGGAGCGAGAGGAAATCCTGCGGCATAAATGGATCGAGTCGGAGAAAGCCGGCCATGATATCGGCTTCGAACACGCTTTGACGGATTGGATCATCAAGCACCGGAGCAAATGGCGCAAAGGCCGCCACGGCGCGGTCCTTTCCAACGGCCATTGAAGCCGCGTTGGCGGCCTGCCTTCGAGCGCGATCCCGTGAGGTCGCAAAGGCGATGAAGGATGAAATTTTGAACATCGAAGCGGCCCGGTTTACCGGGGCGGGTTCAGTTTTTTTATGCCCCAATCCATACCGGTTCTGAACGCGGCGGCCATGCGGCGCGCCCTGACCCGCATCGCCCACGAGATTGCCGAACGCAATGAAATCAGTTCCGAGGTCGTCTTGGTGGGCATCCAGCGTGGCGGCGTCTTCCTGGCCGGCCGTCTGGCGGCATTCCTGCAATCCATCTGGAACCATCCCGTGCCCGTCGCCTCCCTGGACGTCGGCATGCACCGGGACGATCTTAACCAGACGGCCGCCCCCAACATGCATCCGACCGTCATCCCATTTGACATCACTGGCAAGACGGTCATCCTGGTCGATGACGTCCTGTTCAGCGGCCGGACCGCCCGCGCGGCGCTGGACGCATTGAACGACTTTGGCCGGGCCAGGCGCATCCAGCTTGCCGTCCTGGTGGATCGCGGCCACCGGGAGCTGCCCATCAAGGCTGACTTTGTGGGCAAGAACGTTCCCACCGCCTCCAAGGAACGCGTCGAAGTCCGGTTGGAGGAGGAGGGCGCCCCGGACGAAGTAACCTTGCAACGCCTCTGAACATGGCCTGGAACAAAAAACACCTTTTGGACATCCAGTCGCTCGGCGCGGACGAAATCGTCACCGTGCTGGACACCGCCCGCGCCTTCAAGGCCGTCGGCGAACGGGCCATAAAAAAGGTTCCGGCCCTGCGCGGCAAAACAGTGGTCAACCTCTTTGTCGAGCCATCCACCCGCACACGCATCAGCTTCGAACTGGCCGCCCAGCGCCTGACGGCCGACGTCGTCAATTTCACCGCCGAAGCCTCGTCGTTGAAAAAGGGGGAAACGCTCAAAGACACCGCGCGCAATCTCGAAGCGCTTAACGCCGACTTCATCGTCATGCGCCACAGCGCCAGCGGCGCGCCCCATTTCCTCTCGCGCTTCCTGCGCTCCAGCGTCATCAACGCCGGCGACGGCGCCCACGAGCATCCCACCCAGGCCCTGCTCGACGCCTTCACCATCCGGGAGAAGCGGGGAAAAATCCAGGGCCTCAACGTCACCATTCTGGGCGATATTCTCTACAGCCGCGTGGCGCGTTCCAACATCTGGGCGCTGACCAAACTGGGCGCCCGCGTCACCTTATGCGGCCCAGCCACGCTGGTCCCGCGCGTCTTCGAGAAAATGGGCTGCCGCGTCACGTACAACGTGGAGGAAGCCATAGCCGACGCGGATGTCATCAACCTCTTGCGCATCCAACACGAGCGCCAGCGCAAGACGATGTTTCCCAGCATCGGGGAATACACCAGCCTCTTCGGCCTGACCAAGGCCCGCCTTGCACTGACCAAACCTGACGCCCTCATCATGCACCCGGGACCCATCAACCGCGGCGTGGAAATCGACAGCGAAATCGCCGACTCCGCCCGATCCGTGATCCTCGACCAAGTGACCAACGGCCTGGCCGTGCGCATGGCGGTCTTGTTCCTTATCAACGGCGGCCAAGGCCCCCAAGGCGTCACGGCCTGAGCGGGCGGGTGGATTTGAGCCGATCCCCGCCGGCGATGGCGCTGTTGCCTTTCAGAACCAAGATCGCCTTCAGCATGGTCGCATCGAAGTCCATTCTTTCCGACAATTGAAAGGCGCGTTTGAGGTTGACAGGAGTGGGTTTGATGACTAAAAGTAGCAGCATGTTAAATACGCCGCCAGCAGATGAGAATGGAAGATCGTGGCCCCGTCCAGAGGTCGCGGAAGGCGAGGCCGTGCGGCATACGGAGGCGGAAAAGAAGGCAAATGGGATCCACTACACGCCGCCGTCACTGGCAGCCTACTTGGCAGGTATGGCCGTGAAGAGCTTGCGGATGGGAACGGCTGTCGAAGGCGTCGTGGAGGTACTCGACCCGGCCTGCGGAGAGGGCGAGTTGCTGACGGCTGTTGTGGATGCGGTGCCGCCGCTCATGAGGCGCAAGCTAGTCCTGAGGGGATTTGATACTGACATGGAGGCTGTCGAGCGAGCCCGGATGTTGTTAGCGGGGTATGGGGTGGCGGCGGTGGAGATTCATTGCGGGGATTTTCTTGCTGCAATAGCAGAGAGCGGATTCGGGTTGCAGATGGATTTTGGCCTTGGAGAGCAGGCGCGTCCGAGCGGGTGCTGGGTGGAGCGGTTCGACCTTGTGATTTCCAACCCCCCATACGTAAGAACGCAGGTGCTCGGCGCTGCGGCGGCGCAGAAGTTGGCAGGGCGTTTCGGGCTGTCCGGGCGCGTGGATTTGTATCATGCCTTCGTGAGGGGAATGAGCTTGGCGCTGCGGGAAGGGGGCGTCTTGGGTCTGCTGACGTCGAATCGCTTTCTCACTGTGCAGTCTGGGGCTTCGGTACGCTCGTGGTTGGCTGATCACTTTCAGTTGCTTCGGCTGGTGGACCTTGGAGACACAAAGTTGTTTTCGGCGGCAGTGCTTCCAGCCGTTGTGGTGGGGCTGCGGAGGACGGGAGAGAAGAAGCAGGATTGCGAATTCATCCGAGTTTATGAGGACCGGGGAGAACAGGGCCAACCAGCGAGGGATGTGAGGTCGGTTTTGGAGGTGTTGGACTTTTCATTTTCAGGTGTTGCGCGCACTGGAGGAGTGCGTTTCAACGTGCAAACTGGCAGATTGCATGCGGCAGCGGGAGGTGACACTCCGTGGGCGATGTCTAACGAAGGGATTGATTCGTGGCTTGCGACTATGAGGCGGAATTCAGAGGGGGTTTTTTCGGATGTGGGCAAAGTTTGTGTGGGAATCAAGAGCACGGCGGATGCAGTCTTTGTGCGGGACGACTGGGAGCGCCTGCCTGAGAGCGAGCGCCCTGAGGAGGAACTCCTGCACCCTCTCGTTACGCACCATCTGGCTCAACGCTGGCATCTGCAGCGCGGGGCTGGGAGAGGCAAGCGGGTGCTGTACCCGTACAAAATGGAAAGCCAGAACCGGGAGCCGGTAGATCTGGCGGATTACCCCGGGGCGAAAGCTTATTTGCTCAAGCATGAGGAGCGATTGAAGGGCCGGAACTATGTGATTGAGGCCGGACGGAAGTGGTATGAAATCTGGGTTCCCCAGCGGCCCTCGGACTGGATGTGCGAGAAAATTGCTTTTCCAGACATAAGCGAAAACAACAGGTTCTTCCTGGTGGATAAGGGATGGGTTATTAACGGTGATTGCTATTGGATCCGGCCGCGGCCCGGGAAGGATGAGAGTTGGCTACACTTGATGCTCGCGGTGGCCAATTCTTCATTCGCTTTGAAGTTCTATGACGCGGTGTTTCACAACAAGCTGTACGCCGGGCGGCGCAGGTTTATGAGTCAGTACGTGAGTCGGTTCCCACTTCCAAAGCGAGCCAGGGCGGTGGAAATTCTTGGGCTGATGCCAGAGCTTCTGCGGGCCTCCGCTGAACAGGATGCGGGTGAGGTGTCTCGCCTGGAGCGGAAGCTGGATGAAGCCGTTTGGCGGGCCTTCGGGCTAGGTGAAAAAGGTGCGCGGTAGTGGGATCTGCAGCTTCGCGTTGACAACTTTGCCCTCGAAACGTTGGAAGAAGGAAAAAAAGTCCGCTCCGCGTGACAACACAACGTAGTCGAGCCTGACTTGGGTGCCGACGATTACACCGTAGAAAACGGCGTAACGAACGTCGCAATGACGAACTTCTGGCAGGAAGTCCAGCGGGGTGGTGTCATCGGGGGCGATCAATCCCAAGTCTATCGTGGGGGCTGTCTGAAGTTTGATCTCCAGAAGCTGCTCGATGATGTCTGGGCAAGCACCGGTGTCGCAAGAGTCGGAGAGGTCAAGAGCGTCACAGACGGCGTGGTGGAGCGCGGCACCGCGGTTGCGCTCCTGGTCGAGGCCCGGGTCTGTGAGGCATTGGCCCGCAAGCGCGAGGAGCTTCATGTAGAGGTCTGCAATGGGCAGGAACTTGCTGAAATCAAAGGTGAGCGCACGGTCCGTGCGCTCCTTGAGCGCGAGGGATTTGCTTCGGAGTTGAGCAACAGCTTGAAGGACGATATAGCTGTCCGACTGTGAGAGGAGCCGCGAGGCGGCGACGGGCTCGCGACTTTTCGCCTGATATTTTTTTGTGAGAGTGCCGGTGGTATCCAATTCCGCAAGTGTCTCACCAGCGACAACACGGACACCCGTTACGAGGGAGTGTTCGTCCAACCGGATAATCACATAGCGGCGGGTGGGAACGATTTCCTGATTCCAGATTTGCAGGTTGTTTGATTTCTGGATGTAGGTGTCAAAGTCTTGGGCCGGAAAACGCGGCTGAGTTCTTTTGAAGCTGGCGGGGACCGGGTAGCCGAGGATTTCGCAGATTCGTGTTTTCAGAACTTTGGACCGAGTGCGCAACGGGTAATTGAGATTCAGCCCAAGCAGGCCTGTCTTGAGAATCGCCTCAAGCTCAATGCTCGGCAGCAGATGGCAGGGGCCGTCTTGGAGCGAGTCGAAGATGGTCTTTCTTGACTTGGCGATGGCGCCAGTTGAGCCAACGAGGAGGGAATAATCGGTTGGCATGGTTTAGTGTTTGGTGAGAAGGTCAACGGGGGAAATCCTAAGCGCTTGTGCGATGGAATCCAGAGTCGCAAGCGTAATGTTCCGCTCGCCGCGCTCGACTGCGCCAATGTAGGTGCGGTGGAGACCGCACTTCTCGGCACAGGCTTCCTGCGACCAGTTTCGGTCGAGGCGTAACCGGCGAAGGTTTTCGGCCACAATCCCCGCTGAACTTTGAGTTGCCATAGCGGAGAATTGTATGCCGGAACGATGATTATACAGCTACAGACTAAAAGTAGCATCAGCACACCGGCAGATTCATTATCCCGCGTGCATTTTCAGGAAAAATTTCACTTCCCGTCCGCTTCCTCCGTGTGGCCGTGTGTGATTTCAGCCAGAGGCTCGTTGTCGCGCAATCCCATGTAGATCACTCCGCCGACCAAACTCCAAAACAGACCCTCGGCCGAAGCGAGCAACGAGACGGAAAGCGCCGCCGTGCGCGGCACCGCTATCACCGCCAGCATCAGCACAAACAAATTCTCCCGCACGCCAAGTCCGTTGGGGGTGATCGGCAGCGCGGAAATGCAGAAGATGATCGGCACGATGACGAACAAGGCCATCACCGGGATGTGCAGATTCAGCCCGGTCCCCAGCGCCATGACCTGAATCACCCAAAGCCCGTTGAGGCCCAGGGAAATGGCAATCGTCTTGAGGAGAAAAGTCCGCTGTCTTCCGAATTGCCGGCAGGAATCCAGCGCCCTCTCCAGCAACTCGCCCTTGGGCAGCCGCCTCAGTTGGTGGCGCGCCCGGGGGAAGCGCTTCGAGACCCCGCCCCAAAACGCCAAGCCCAGCACCACGCTCAAGGCCGCCAGCATCGCCAGGATCACCAGCGCCGGCGCCGCCAGGTCGCGCGAGGCCCGCAGCAGGTCATAATTCGGCGGCATCATCAGGCTGGCGAACAGCAGCATCGCCCATAACCCCACCAGCCGGTCCACGAAAACCGTCGTCACCGCCTCCGTTTTTTTGTGGTGGGTTTCCTGCGCCGCCGCGTAAGCCTTGATCAAGTCCCCGCCGGTCGAGCCGAGCAGGAACGAATTGAAGAACTGCGCCACAAGCGATATGCGCGTCGCCCGGCCCAGCGGCAGATGCAGCCCCTGCGCTTCCAGCACAATGCGCCACCGAACCACGCCCCCGAACAAGGCCAGCCCGACGACCAGGGTCGAGGAAACCAGCGCCCACAAGGGTGTCAAACATAGCGTGTGCCACAAGTCGCGCGGCCCGTTGGTCCACGCCAGATGCCATTGTTGCGCCCGGCTCAGGGTCTGCCAGTCGAGTCCGGCGCTTTGGGCCGCCAGCCGCCCTTCATTGAGGAAAATCGAGTGGAATATCCACAGCAACAGCAGCGCGCAGACTCCCACCCGCCAGCCCACTTTCCAGCACGCCTTGAGGCCCTTCATCCTTCACCCCAGCACTCTTTGACAAACACCACCCCGGCCGCCACATCTTCCGGGGCAAGGCTGGGACTCAATTCGAAGACTTTGATATGCTCCGGCTTGAGCATCGGCTTCAACGCGGCGAAATCAATGATCCCGCTGCCCGGCGCCCGATGATCCCGGCCCGGATACTGCACGTCATGAACGTGCAAACCCAACAGGCGCGGCGCCAGCGATTCCAAGTGCTGCCGATGATTGAGCACCCCCAGGTTCTCCTTGATCTGCGCGTGTCCGCAATCGTGCCAGTAACCGATCTCCGGCCGGTTGAACTGCAACAGCAGCAGTTCCAGGTCCGAATCCGGCGGGATTTCCTCCAGCGCCTGACGGTTCTCGATGCCGAGCTTGACTCCGTTCTGCCCGGCCACGACGGCCAGCCGTCCGAGAAATTCGCAGGTTAATTCCATGTAGCGCTCTTTCTTCTTCTCCCGCTTTTCCAGCGCCTCCTCGCGCAAGGCGGCGTATTTGGGGCTGTCCTTCAGGCCGCGGTGGAGCATTTCCAGCAGGCGCTCGGTGTATTCCTTCATCTCCACGCGGCCCAGGTGCAGCACCACCGCCTGCGCGTGGAGCCGGGCCGCCGTTTCGATTGTCTTGAGGCTGTGCCGCCAGGCATTCTCCCGCTCGCGCCGGTCCTCCGACGAGAACAAAAACAGATTCGGCGCCGCGTGGTTGACACCGAGCGGCAGCGGACAGAAATTGTGCAGCGACGAAATCTTCATCTCGCCGGCCTCGACGGCCTCAATGATGCCGGGCAGCAGACTGATCCGGATGCCGTGGCTCAACTCCGCCCAGGCAAAACCCAGCGCCCGGATTTCGCGCAGCATGGCGCGTCCGTCCGTGTGCCGGTGGGAATTCCAGCAGGTCGAAAGCGAATACATTTAAAAAAATGCCGAGCGCAGTCCGGTTTTCGGCCACACTCGGCGGTGACAACTCGCGACCACGTTACAGGTCCGCGTAACGGGCGCTTAACATGGCGGAAAAGCGGGCCGCTTTCATTTTGCGGCGCTTGCGTTCGCTGGGCTTCTCGAAATGCCGGTGATTGCGCACTTCCTTCAACGTGCCTTCGCGGTCGATCTTTTTCTTCAATCGCCGCAACGCCTTATCGACGGGTTCGCCCTTTTTCAGTCTAATTTCGGTCAAAAATTCTCACTTCCTCTCCGATTTAGCGGATGGCCTCCATAGCCGCCGCTCTTAAATGAACCCTTACACTGCAACGACTCCGCCCCCCTGTCAACGCGCAAAATCAACGCAAAATCAGCGGCGCCCGCACGGATCGGGTGTGAGACAAAATTCTTCTGGTTAGGCCCTGGCGCCTGTTTGAAGAACAAAGCGGCGCTGACGCGCGCGCGCTCCAAGACCTGGCGGATTTCCCCAAGCTTCCTGCGTGCGCGAAGCGTCTTGGAGCGCGCGCGCGCCAGCGCCGCTTTCCCCGGCGCACCCAGCCTGTAGATATGAATGTATGCAGTCCCGCAATAGGCACAACTTCAGCGCTACGCCGCGGCGGGGCGACCGGAGGGGACGGCCCGCGAGGCTGCCAGATCGACTTTGCGCTGGCGGAGGCTCTTGAAAAACTCGTAGCCCTCGCGGCAGCGGCGCACAAACACGTCCTTGTCCTCCAGCATCGTCTTGATGATGCGCAGAATCGGCTTGGGCCGCAGATAATACGCCCGGTAAAAACGGTCCACCGCCTCGAAAATCTCCTCCTTGCCAAGGTTCGGATACTCCAGCGCGCTTTGCTGGAATCCGTCGTCATGCACGATGTCCGTCTTGTCTCGTTTGGCGAACCAGCCGTTTTGGCGGGCCATGTCAAATAGTTCCGTGCCGGGATACGGCGCGGCCAGCGAGACCTGGATGCTGAACACGTCCAGTTCCATGGCGAACTGGATGGTTTGCTGGATCGTTTCCGCCGTCTCCACCGGCAAACCGAGAATGAAAGTGCCGTGAATGACCACGCCCGCCTCATGGCAGGCCTTGGTGAATCGCCGCATCTCATCCAACTGGATGCCCTTCTTGATCCGGTCCAGGATTTCCTGATTCCCGCTTTCGTAGCCGACCAAAAAGAGCCGCAACCCCGAATCCTTGAACGATTTGATCGTGTCGTAATCCAGGTTCGCGCGGCTGTTGCACGACCACGTCAGCCCCAGTGGGGCCAGCTTTTTGGCGATCTCCCGCGCGCGAGGCAAATTGGCCGTGAACGTGTCGTCGTCAAAGAAGAACTCGCGCACTTGCGGGAAGAGCTTCTTCGCGTAGGCCATTTCGCTGGCCACGTTATCCGGGGAGCGGACGCGGTACTTGTGGCCGCCGATGGTTTGGGGCCAGAGGCAGAAGGTGCATTGCGCCGGGCAGCCGCGCCCGGTGTAGAGACTCAGGTAAGGGTGCAGCAAATAGCCGATGAAATACTTCTCAATTTGCAAATCCCGCTTGTACGTATCGACCACCCACGGCAGAACGTCCATGTTGGCGATCATTTCGCGCTCGCGGTTGTGGATGATCTTCCCGTCGGAACCGCGATACGAAAGGCCGTCGATCTTCGAGAGCGGCCGGCCTTCGGCGACTTCTTTGCATGTGAAATCAAATTCCTTGCGCCCAACCCAGTCAATGGACGCCGAGGCCTTGAGCGTTTCAGCGGGCAGCACCGCGGCGTGCGCGCCGACAAACCCGATGGTCGTGGCAGGGTTTTGCTGTTTGATCGCCTCGGCCACTTTGCAATCGTTCCTCAGCGACGGGGTGGAAGTGTTGATGACGACGTGCTCGAACCCGCGCGCGATTTCCAGACATTGCTTGACTCCGATGTCGTGGGGCGGGCAATCGAGCAACTTGCTATCCGGCACCAGGGCGGCCGGCTGGGCCAGCCAGGTCGGGTACCAATAGGAGGTGACCTCGCGCCGGGCCTGATAGCGCGAGCCGGCGCCGCCGTCAAACCCATCGAAACTCGGTGGAGAGAGGAATAAAGTTCTCAAAGCGTTTTCTTGGCGATCTTGGCCAGCAGCTCGTCCCGTTGCGCGGTACTGCCCGTTCCGCAGCCGCCGGCGTTGGCGTTGATGGCCGCCTTGGCTTCCGCCAGATGGCCTTTGCCGATGGAGAAGCCGTTGAAGGCGTTGACGGCGCGGCCGGCGTAATAGGGTTTGGGCTTGGCGCTGAAATTGTATTTCATGTTCTTCCAATTATCCCGGATGCTGCTGCTGAGGGCGCCGCTGGGGTCGTAGCCGCAATGGACCATGCAGTTCTCGCATCGCGGGTCCCGCGCCACTCCGTCCACCACGCCGTATTTGTCCCAATCCACCTTTTCCAGCATTTCGTGGTAGCCGGCATAATGGCCGTCGGTCATCAAGTAGCAGGGCGCTTTCCAGCCGCGGACGTTGCGGGTTGGGATGGCCCAGGCGGTGCAGGTCAAGTCACGTTTGCCGGCCAGGAATTCCTGATAGACGGTCGTGCCGAATATGGTGAACCGATCCCCCCATTCCTCGATCTTCGCGAATTTCTCCCGTGTCATCTTCCGTGTCAGGAAGAAATCCTCGGGCTGTTTGCCCAGTCGTTTGATCATGTCCTTCTTGGCCGCGTCATATTCGTAGCCGGGGGAAATGGTGTGGCCGTCCACTTCCAGGGCGGAGAAGTACTCGAACATCTGCTCGATCTCCTTGATATCCGTCTCCTTATAGACGGTCATGTTGGTCGCCACCTGATAGCCCAGCATTTTCGCCATTCGGATCGCTTCAACCCCCTCCTTGAAGACGCCCTCGCGCTCGACGATGAGGTCGTGCGTGTATTCGAGGCCGTCGATGTGAACATTCCAGTACATCCATTTGGTGGGCCGGATGACGGGGCGGTTGTCGGATTTTCCTTTGCGGATGGTTTCAATGTCTTTTTCTGAAATGAGTTTTTCCCCCAGCAACTTGGCCAGCACAGGCTCCAGGCCCTCCTTGTAGATGGCGGCCAGGTAATCCTTCATCTTTTTGCGCATGAACATCCCGTTGGTGCAGACATAGACAATCCGCCCCTGTTTGAGCAAACCGGCTGTCAACTCTTCGATCTTGGGATAAATCAGCGGCTCGCCCCCGCAGATGGAAACCATCGGGGCGCCGCACTCCCGGGCCGCGCCCAGGCAATCCTCCAGCGGCATCATGTCCTTGAGGCTGGTGGAGTATTCGCGGATGCGCCCGCAGCCGGTGCAAGTGAGATTGCAGGTGTGCAGCGGCTCCAGTTGGAGGACCAAGGCGAACTTGGGTGTCCGCAACAACAGCTTGTGTTTAACGATGTGCGCGGCGATCTTCGCCGTCAGCGCGAGTGGGAATCGCATAATTATTTCAATTTAATAGGGCCAACTCCATCTGGGACGCCATCGGCGCCGGTGGAAGGGTTGGCGGGGAATTTGTCAGGACCGCCGGTAGCGCCGGCTTTGCGATTGGCTGGGGGGCTGCTTTGTTGTCTGCCCAACCGGGCAGGAAAAACATCAATGGTGAGAAACCCTGGCTCGTGTTAATGCCGCTGCACCCGACGCCGGTCAGGGATATGACCGCGCCCAGCGCGAGATGCCGCATCATGGCACGAACCTTCATTGAGTCCACTTTAAGGTGTCTTCAGGTTCCTGGCAACCATATTTATTTGGCCGTTGCCTGTGAGGGAAAACCTTACAATGAACTATGAGATGATCGTTTGGTGGAGCGCGAGCGACTAAGCCTAAGATGAGGATAGCCCGCTTCGCTCCCAATGGGGGGGGCGGAGTGTCTTATATTCTGCCCTGGATATTTCTGACATTCTCTTCAAGAAAAATCCGAAATTGTTTTTGCGCAGATCCTTGCTGGAGGCCCGCTATTGGCTTTTGGCATCCGCCGGAATTTTTCCTCGGAAACGAGTCAGGCGCGTTTCATCTCACCCAGCAGAACATCAGCCGGGATGCGCAAACCAGAAACCAAAGCGCGGATCATTTTGAGGCTGAGGCTTCGGCGCCCTGAGAGAACCTCGGAAACACGGCTTCGGCTGCCCAAAAAGGGCGCCAAATCCTTGTTGGTCAGGCCCTGTTGCGTCATGCGGAAACGAATCGCCGCCACCGGGTCCGGCTTGTCAATTGGGAAAACCCTTCCCTCGTAATCATGGATCAATAATGAAAGAACCTCCAACTCGTCTCCCTGCGAAGTGCCCGGCTTGGCGTCCATAAGCTTTCCAACTCGCGCCAGCGCTGTCCCATATTCAGACTCTGTTTTAATCACTTTTATTTTCATCAAATCTCCTCCGCATTCACTCGATCATATTCCCGATGCGTTCCGGCAAACCGGACATACACGACCGCGTAGGGATAGTTTATTTTAACCACCAGCCGATATTTGTTTCCACAGATGTTGAACACGACCCGGCTCCCCTTCAAAATGCTGGCGCTGCCGTATTTCTCTTTGACTTGCGCCGGATTGGCCCAATGATCCCCCTCCGCCTCGTGAAACCAGGCATCCAGTTCAACTTTCGCATCGGGATGCCGTTTTCCCAGCTCGTTCAGCGGTTTTCTCGATATTACTCGCATATTCTCGCACGGAATTCGTCCCAATGCAAGGACAGTGTTCCCATTTTGGGAAAACAGGGTGTGAGACAAAATTCTTTGGGCCTCGACCTCACCCCGGCCCTCTCCTCCAGGAGAGGGNNGGGGAGAAGGTTAGGATGAGGGCGGTCCCCGAAGAATTCTGTCTCACACCTGGGAAAACAAGTCCAGCACAAAATCGGTTCTTTTGTCTTGCGGCAAGGGCGTGAAATCCGGTTGGATCGTGCCGTTATGATTGCAAAATGCTCCTGCCAGCATTGCAACGGCGGAATCGAATGAACGCGCGGCCGGCCGCCCGGATAAGAAAGGACACCACCATGAGCCTGAAATGGATCGCCCATCACCTCGAGATGGGCACTTGGACCCACCTATCCAACCTGCTCGGAGCCAAGAGAAAACAAAAGCGTTTAAAAAGTGAGAACTGACACTTGCGTCCACTTGCGTCGGACACTTGCGTCCATGTTGACAAAATCCCAACGTCCACTAAACGAAGACGAACGGCAGCGGCTGAACTACATGCAGGAGCATGTTCTCGATCCTGTGCCAGCTGTGGCAGGCATTGCCTCATTTAACCTCCGTTGGTTCGGAATTTCCATCGGCATTTTGGCCCTATGCGTTTTTCTTTTTATTAAGGGATTACACCGGGGAGGTGATTCGTCGGTTATTTGGGCGAGAATGGCGCCGCTTGCCTTCATTTTTGGGGTTCTCGCCCTTTTCTCCGCGTTCATCGCTGCCAGGAGTTTTTTCGGTCTGACGTTCGGCCGTCAGCAATTTGCAAGAGATTTGATCCAGAGAATTCGAGTGGCCCTGGAAAATGGAAAGGCTTCGGTGTGCAGCGTCAAGTCAAACCGCGTCATTGTGATTGAGGAAACCAAGGACGCCGGAGTGGCGTTCATCTACGACCTCGGTGACGGCACGTCGTTCTACTTGCGCTCGGACGACTATGACTATTACCCTGAATCTACGACGGGAACAGAGAAGCCATGGCCAGCGCATCGATTTGATATTGTCCGCTCGTCGGCCAACGACCTGCTCGTTGGCGTCTTCGGAGCTCGCGAGCAATTGGAACCATCGCAAACCGTTCCCATAACGGAAATGCCACACAGTTTTTTATCGGCTGAAGAGCCGAAGACAGAGACAATACTTCCGGGCAGCCCAGAGGAAATACTCAAGAGACTTGGACACCGCCCCGCCCACGAGAAGGAGTGAGAGGGGCGCATCGAGACAAAGAACGCATCAGTTTTCCATCTTGGATGGCATTCACCCCTGCTTCTCCAGGAAGGCTTCGTGGACGGTCCGGAGGGCCTGCTCGCCTTTGGTCAAGTCAACGACCACGGAGATTTTGATCTCGCTGGTCGAGATCATCTGGATGTTGATGCCCGCCGCGGCCAGTGTTTCAAACAGCTTCGCCGCCACGCCCGGATGACTGCGCATGCCGACGCCAACGATGGAGAGCTTGCCGATATTCTCGTCGGCAATTGCCTGGCGAAATCCTATTTTCCCCTTCAATCCGTCGATGATCCGGGTCGCCTTCAACAAGTCGGGCTTGTCCACTGTGAAAGACAGGTCGGTGGCGGGAGCGTCGGCGTTGTGGCTGATGTTTTGGACGATCATATCGACGTTGACGCTGGCGTCGGCGATGGCTTTGAAAACGTGGGCGGCCACGCCCGGACGGTCGGGCACGGCGACGAGGGTGATCTTGGCCTGGTTTTTGTCAAGTGAAACGCCGCGGATGACGACGCTTTCCATGTTGGGTGTTTCTTCTTTCACAATGGTTCCTGGGTTGTCGTTGAGACTGGAGCGGACCTCGAAGACGACGCCGAATTTCTTGGCGAATTCCACCGAGCGGGACTGCATGACTTTGGCGCCCAGCCCGGCCAGTTCGAGCATTTCGTCGTAGGAAATCTCGGACAATTTGCGCGCGCCCGGCGCCAGGCGCGGGTCGGCGGTATAGACGCCATCGACGTCGGTGTAAATCTGGCACAGGTCCGCCTTCAACGCCGCCGCCAGGGCGATGGCCGTCAAATCCGATCCGCCCCGGCCCAGGGTCGTGATCTGGCCCTCATCGGTTTGTCCCTGAAATCCGGCTACAATCACCACCTTTCCCTCCTGGAGCAGGCTGTGGACCTTTTTTGGGGTGATGTTCGCTATCCGCGCCTTCGTATGCACGCCGTCGGTCACGATCCCGGCCTGAGCGCCGGTCAGCGAAATGGCCGGGACGTCCATCCCGTGCAAGGCGATGGCGGTGAGCGCGATGGTTGTTTGTTCGCCGGTGGCCAGCAGCATGTCCATCTCCCGCTCGTTGGGAAGCGGGGCCAGTTCGCGCGCCATTTTAATTAGGTTGTCGGTCACCCCGCTCATCGCGGAAACGACCACCACCACTTGGTTCCCCTCCGCGCGGTACCGCGCGACGCGCCGGGCCACGTTCTTGATACGGTCCGGGTTGGCGACCGATGTTCCGCCGAATTTTTGTACAATCAACATCTTGGGCCGGGCCAAGCCGGCGCCAAGAACCTAGTCAAACGGCCGCCCCATTGCAATCACATCCCGTTCCGGCTGATTGAGTCAGAGCCGGAGGCGCGGACGTACCATGGCCAGGACTCTGGCGCCCAGGCCCTTGACTCGGCGAAGGTCGTCGAGCGACGCGAAGGGACGCTTCTTGACAATGCCCTCGGCCAGCTTCTTGTTCAGGCCCTGCACGGCGGCCAATTCTTCCACGTCCGCCGTATTAACGGAGACACCTTTGGTGGAAGCATTCGCCGGCGACTTGGCCAGCGCGATGGGCGCGACCGCCTTGGCTGCTTCTGGCGCGGCTGTTTTGACAGCCAGGGGCGGGATTGCATTGGCAGCCGCAGGCTCTGGCGTTCTTGCGACGACAGGCGCGGCAGGCTTTTCAACCGCCGAAACGATGGAATTCCCGACCACCGGCGCGGGCGCTTTGACAATGACCGGCGGCGCGGCCTTTTCCGTCACGGGAACGGCAAGTTTTCCGTTCACGGGCGCGGGCGCCTTGTCCACGACTGGCGCGGAAACGAAAGGCGCGGCGAATTCGGTGAAATCGCGGGTCACGAAAGCGCTGGCGGTCCATTCGCGGAGCATGAGGACGATTTGCCAGTTGCCCACTGGCGGCGGGGTGAACGCAAGGTCAATTGGCTGTAAATCCAGTTGGCACTGGCCATTGACACAGCCGATTTCCACCCCTGCCAGATGGTGTCCCTGGAAGCGTCCGCCCGCGAAGGGCGCTGACACCGCCCAGAGTTCCAGCGATAAAGTGCCGCTCCGGTTCGACTCCGGGCGGGGGTTCTCAACCCGCCCGACCGAGATTTGGACGCGCCCGGCCTCCAGCCGGTAGCCTATGGTTCCGCTCATCCTGGGCTGAACGAATAGTTGCGGGCGCGGATAAACGGCCAGGTCGTGAATGTCGTTGAACTGGCCGGGGCGGCCGGATGCGAGCACAAGGACCATGGCGTTCTCGCCGGCGCCCGCTGGCGGCCAGGCGATGGCGCTGACGTCGAAGTGTTCAATTTCGTCGGCGATTTCCCCCATCGGGGGCAGCGCGGCTTCGGCGACGATGTGGCCGGCGAGGCCAGCGGCGGACGAGGGCGCGGAAGGGCAGGCCCAAAGTTGAAGCGCCCAGGAGCGCTCATGGGCGGCTGGGTCCAAAAGCGCGAACCTCGCGTTAAGATGCACCGTGTCACCGTCAAGGCGGTAACCATGCGGCGCGGAGAGCCGGGCCAGTTGGACGGATGGAGTTTTAATTGACGTGTTTTTGAGGGACAATAATTTCATCTTTTTCCTTTTTCTTGATTTGTTGTGGTTGAGCTAACGCGCTCTGATTTATGCGATTGGCAGCAGATTTGCGGCCGGAGCCGAAATCGGCGACGGCGGCGCCTGGAACGCAAAAAACTTGTCGAAAATCGCCTGGGCGGCCAGGTTCAATTTGGTCTGGAACTGGTCGGTGTATTCATGGAAACCGCAACGGAGGATGTCGTCCACGGTGATAAACTCCAGGTCCGAGCAGAGCTGGCCGAGCAACTTTTCGGGCGCGTAGCGGAACGTGCTTGGAGGAGTGCCCGTGATCACATAGAGCGAATCGCGAGCCGAGCGCAAACAGAACCGGATCGAGCGGGGAAACTCGCGATCCAGAACGAGAAACTCGACGACTCCGCGCGGCGAGATGCGGCCGTGTCGTTTGCAGTACATCTCGAAAGCCGAGACCGAGCGCAGCACTGCTCCCCACTGGATGAGATCGAAGGACGTTCCCGCGTCTTGAGGCGATTTGAGGAGAATGAAATACTTCATATCCAGTATCCGCGAAACCTTGTCGGCGCGCTCGATCATCCGTCCAATTTGCGAAAAGTGCCACCCCGCCCCGTGCGTCATCGTGGCATCGGTGATGCCCGTGAAGAGTTGGCTGGAGAGAATGATTTCGTGGAAAAACTCGGCCGCCAAGTCCACGTCCATCGGCGCGGCGGCGGCCTCCCTGACCATGAGAAAGAATTTGTTCAATTGCAGCCACATGGCCGAGGAAATGACTTCGCGCACGCCGCGGGCATTCTCGCGCGCCGCCTGCAGACAGGAGAGGATCGAATTGGGATTGCGCGGATCGAAGGCCAGGAATTGGACGACGTTGTCCTGTGTGGCCTGGCCGTAGCGTTGGGCAAATTCATCCTGGTCGGCAGTGGCGTTGAGCAGCGGCTGCCACTGCTGTTCCTGGCCCGGCGGAGCGTCCAGCAGGAGTTGCAGATTCACATCAATGAACCGCGCGACATTTTCCGCGCGCTCCACGTAACGGCTCATCCAATAAATCGAATTGGCGACACGGCTCAACATAGGCCCTCCCTCTCCGTCGCGGGAGTCCGGGGCGTTTCTGACTGAGGAGCCGAAAGCTCCGCGACGGGCGAATCCGCCAGCACCCAAGTGTCCTTGCTCCCGCCGCCCTGGGAGGAGTTGACCACCAGCGAACCCTTCTTGAGCGCCACGCGCGTCAGTCCGCCGGGCAGGACAAAGATTTCTTTGCCGTATAAAACATAAGGCCGCAAATCCACGTGCCGGCCCTCGAAATGGCCGTCCACGATGGTCGGCACCCGCGAGAGGGCCAGGGTCGGCTGGGCAATGTAATTCCTGGGATTGGCCTTGATTCTCTCGGCGAAGTCGGCGCGCTGCTCACGAGTGGAATGCGGGCCGACCAGCATGCCGTATCCGCCGGATTCGTTGGCTGCTTTGACCACCAGTTGGTCCAGGTGTTCCAGGACGTATTGAAGTTCGGGCTTTTCCGCGCAAATGCGGGTGGGCACGTTGGGCAGCAGGATTTCCTCGCCCAGGTAGTATTGAATCATTCGCGGCACGTAGGCATAGACGACCTTGTCATCGGCGATCCCGTTGCCGGGCGCGTTGGCCAGGGCGACGTTGCCCGCCTTGCAGGCCTCCATCAAACCGGGCACGCCCAGCATCGAATCCTCGCGGAAACATTTCGGGTCCAGGAAATCGTCGTCAATGCGCCGGTAGATCACATCCACCCGCTCGAAACCATCCGTCGTGCGCATCCGCACCACGCCGTCCTCGACCGTCAGGTCATGCCCTTCCACCAGCTCGATCCCCATCTGCTGGGCGAGAAACGAATGTTCGAAATAAGCGGCGTTGTGAAGCCCCGGCGTGAGCAGCACGACGCGGGGATTAGGCACCTCATCCCCCGCCAGATACGCCAGCATGTTCCTGAGACAACTCGGATAATTGGAGATGGGTTGGACACGCGAGTGCGAGAATATCTTCGGGAACAGACCTTTCATCACCCGCCGATTCTCCAGGACGTACGACACCCCTGACGGACAACGAAGGTTGTCTTCCAGCACGTAAATCCGGCCATCCTCATGGCGCACGAGGTCCGTGCCCGTGATATGGCACCAGATGCCGCGCGGCGGGTTCCATCCCTCGCATTGCCGCCGGTAGGATTTCGCTGAATAAATAATCTCCCGCGGGATGACACCATCCTTGAGAATTTTCTGTTGATGGTAAATGTCATCAATGAATAGGTTCAGCGCATGGATGCGTTGTTTAAGCCCGCGCTCGATCCGCTTCCATTCGGCCGCCCCAACGATCCTTGGCACGATGTCGAATGGGAAGATTTTCTCCACGCCATCCTGCCCGCCATAGACGTTGAACGTGATGCCCATCTGGAGAAGCTCCTGTTCGGCCGCCTTCTGGCGGTTGAGCATCTCCCCGTCCGGCAGGGACTCGATGATCGCCAGGAGCCTGCGGGCAATGGCGCGCGGCTCGCCCTGGCGCGCAAACATCTCGTCATAAAACCCGCCGACCTCGTAGCCGTCAAATCGCATTCCGGCCCGGCTTTCCCGGTGGCTGGCCGCCGGTGGAGTCTCCGTTGGCGGCGCCGGTTCCAAAAGCAAAGTCTCATTTTCGTTCATAGTGCGCATGGGATTTCCGTCAGGTTGGGTATTTTCGACGACCTTCCAAACGGCCGCCGTTTCGAACCCGCCTCGCAGCCGCTCTGGATGCTTGCCGGCCAGGAGGTTTCGGGCTGCCACAAAACTGAAATCACAAAACCCGTTCCGGGCGGAGGATTTATGGTGGCGTCCGCCTTGGGGACCTTAGTTCCCTCGGGCCTGGAAACGCGCCCCGCCCCCAAAAAAGCGGGACGCGCCCCCAGCCTTTCCCAGTTGAACCGATCTTTCATCATTTTATCCAGTCTGCTGCATGGACGGCGTGCTCGCGCCGTCGATTTACCCGCCAGACTCGCCAGACACTCTAAAGCGAGTTCTGTCAAGGGCGCCACGTTATCCGGGAAACCCGCACGTCGAATAGTCGGAAAAAACAGCAATCTTGTGTAGGGGATTTACCCGACACGCGAACCTGAGCGTGAGACAAAATTCTTCAAGCGGTTGGTCTCCGCAGGGAGACCATTATAGGGAGTTGGATGGGGAAATGAGCGCATTTGATTTATCGGCTAGGGATTGAAAGCGAGCCTCGTCCATGGGATATTCCCACAGAGATAACGACCAAGGCAGATAACCGGAAACGCGTCGTGGGTCCGCAAGCGAAGCCAGGACAGGTGTATGCCGTTGGGGAAAACGCGGACGGCAGTTTCACCCTCACCGTGGTCAAGCCAGCGGAGCCAGCCAAACTTAAATGCCGTCTGGCTAAAGAGGACAGTTTTACGATTGTCGTGCCGGGACAGCCAATTAACGAGCCCGCCATCCAGGAACTCCTGGCAGACTTTCCATGATTTGGCGAATCTGGCTGCCAAACACGGATTCAAGCTCGCTACATTCGACGAGCAGTTGAAGCATCCGTCCGCTGAACTGGTTGCCTAATCTCATCGCTCGATAGCTCGTGAAGTTCATTGGCTTGACGCCGGGCTGGGGGAGGGGTAGCG
This sequence comes from Verrucomicrobiales bacterium, assembly GCA_003138485.1. Taxonomy (GTDB): domain Bacteria; phylum Verrucomicrobiota; class Verrucomicrobiia; order Limisphaerales; family Palsa-1400; genus PLGF01. The sequence continues at coordinate 24,069 of PLGF01000154.1, forward strand.
TTTTGGGGTGCGGGGAGCCTGGCGGATGGCCACAAGGCTGAGAGTTTTGCGAAGGCAAATGACCCGTTGAACCTGATCCAGGTAATGCTGGCGAAGGGAACCGATGTTGCCGGGCCACGCGATGGCGCGGATTTTGCGAGTCGTTTTTCCCCCCGCCAATAAATTGATTATGATCGCGACGCCAAATTCGTTTGAGCCTCACAGCAGCGAGGCGCTCCCCAATTCAAAAAGGGTCTATTTACCCGGCCTGCTTTATCCAGACATCCGCGTGCCCTTCCGCGAGATTGACCTGCATCCGACCGCGGGCCGCAACGGCCGCGCCGAGACCAACGCGCCCGTGCGGGTGTATGATTGCAGCGGGCCGTGGGGCGACGAGGCGTTCGCGGGCAACGCGCGCGATGGCTTGCCGACGCTTCGCCAGGATTGGATTTTCCGCCGCGGCGATGTCCAGGTGTGCGACGGCCCAGTCAACCGCATGGATCAGGACGGGCCATTGCAGCGGCGGGTTTTGCGCGCCAAGGCCGGGAAGGTCGTCACTCAGTTGCAATACGCGCGCCAGGGGATCATCACGCCGGAGATGGAGTTCATCGCCATCCGCGAAAACATGGGGCGGGAAATGTCCCGGAACGGGGATGCCTTGGGGCGGCAGCATCCGGGCCAGGCCTTTGGGGCGTCGATTCCCGCGGAAATCACGCCGGAATTCGTCCGGGCGGAGGTCGCGCGGGGCCGCGCCATAATTCCCTGCAACATCAATCATCCCGAACTGGAGCCGATGATCATCGGCCGCAATTTTCTGGTCAAGATCAACGCCAACATCGGCAACTCCTCCGTCGCCTCCGGCATCGAGGAGGAAGTCGAAAAGATGCGCTGGGCCATCAAGTGGGGCGCGGACACCGTGATGGATTTGTCCACGGGCAAAAATATACACGCCACGCGGCAGTGGCTGCTGCGCAACGCCCCAGTGCCCATCGGAACGGTGCCCATTTACCAGGCGCTGGAAAAAGTGGGCGGCAAGGCCGAGGACCTCACCTGGGAAATCTACCGCGACACCCTCATCGAGCAATGCGAGCAAGGCGTCGATTATTTCACCATTCACGCCGGCGTCCTTCTGCGCTTCATCCCGCTGACGGCCCGGCGCGCCACCGGCATCGTCAGCCGCGGCGGCTCCATCCTGGCCAAGTGGTGCCTGGCGCATCACCTCGAAAATTTCTGCTTTACGCATTGGGACGATATTTGCGACATCATGGCCGCTTACGACGTGAGCTTTTCCATTGGCGACGGTCTGCGCCCCGGCTCGATCGCCGACGCCAATGACGCCGCGCAATTCGCCGAACTGGAGGCGCAGGGAGACCTCACCAAGCGCGCCTGGGCGCGAGGCGTGCAGGTCATGAACGAAGGGCCGGGCCACGTCCCGATGCACATGATTCACGAGAACATGACGCGCCAATTGGAATGGTGCCACGAAGCTCCATTTTACACACTGGGGCCTTTGACTACCGACATCGCGCCTGGCTACGATCATATCACCAGCGCCATTGGCGCCGCCATGATCGGCTGGTACGGCTGCGCCATGCTCTGCTACGTCACCCCCAAGGAACACCTCGGCCTGCCCGACAAAAAGGATGTCAAGGACGGCGTCATCGCCTACAAAATCGCCGCCCACGCCGCCGACCTGGCCAAGGGCCATCCCGGCGCGCAATACCGCGACAACGCCTTGAGCAAGGCGCGCTTTGAATTCCGGTGGGAGGACCAATTCAACCTCGCCCTGGACCCGGAGACAGCGCGCCAATTCCACGACGAGACCCTGCCGCAGGAGGGCGCGAAGACGGCGCATTTCTGCTCCATGTGCGGCCCCCATTTTTGCAGCATGAAGATCACCGAGGACGTGCGCCAATTCGCCGCGGAGCAAGGCATCGCCGAGGAGGAAGCGTTGAAAAAAGGGATGGAAGAAAAGTCCCGCGAATTCACAAAAAAGGGAAGCCAGATTTACACGCCGGAAGAACTTCTCGGAGAATGACGTGATGGAATCAGTCAAAGAACCAACGGTGCAAAGCGGCGGCGACTTGGTCCTCCAGGAAATCTGGCGCATCAAGGATGAACTGTCCCCCGCGAGGGGGCACGACGTGCATCGCCTTTTCGCCGAAGCGCGGGAACGCCAAAAGCACTCCGGCCATCCGGTCGTGAATCTGCAAACCAAACGCCGCAAGGCGTAAACGGGCGCCGTGAGCCGGATCACAGCGCCGAACCGCAGATTTCCTCCACACTCTCGGCCAGCGCGGACACCATCCGGCGGATTTGGGCGGGTGTCGCGCAGTAGGGCGGCATCAGGACAATCACGTTGCCGGCGGGGCGGGTGAGGACGCCGCGGCGGGCCAGGGCTTCACACACGCGGATGCCCACCCTCTCGCGCCAGGGATACGGCTGGCGCGTCCGCCAGTTCCGAACCAACTCCACGCCCGCAATCAGCCCCACCTGCCGGATGTCTCCCACGGCGGGCAGACGCCAGAGGGATTGGAGGGAATCGCCCAGGACTTTTTGCAATTCGCGGCGGGCGCGGACGGAGGCGGACGATTGCAGGAGGCGGAGGCTGGCCAGCGCGGCGGCGGAGCCGAGTTGGTTGGCGGTGTAGCTGTGGCCGTGGAAAAACGTCTTGCATTCGGCGTAGTCGCCCAGGAAGGCGTCGAAGACGGCGGCGGACGCCAGGGTCGCCGCCATGGGCAGGTAGCCGCCGGTCATGCCCTTGGCCAGGGCCATGAGGTCGGGCGAGACGGATTCTTTTTGACAGGCAAACATCGGGCCTGTCCGGCAGAAACCCGTCATCACCTCGTCGGCCACGAGGAGCGCGCCGTGGCCGCGGGCCATGTCCGCAGCGCGTTGCAGCCAGCCTTCGGGTTGCGGTACCATGCCGGCCGCGCCCTGGATGAGCGGCTCGAAGACGAACGCCGCGTACGGCCGGCCCTTTTTCTTTTGGGCCGAGAATTTCCTTTCCAGCAACCCCGCGCACTCCCATTGGCATTTGCGGCCCAGCCGGGCGTCTGCCCGTTCGGGCCGGGCGCGGTTGAAGGGACAGCGATAGCAGAAGGGCGCCATGACGCTGTCGGTTTGGAAGAGCAACCCGCGATAGGCGCGATGGAACCGGTCGATGTGGCCCAGGCTCACCGCGCCGACGGTGTCGCCGTGGTAGGCGGAAGCGAGGGAAAGAAACCGGGGTTTGCGGCTTTGGCCGGAGCGGCGGGCAAATTCGTAGGCCATCTTGAGGGCGGCTTCCATCGCCGTCGAGCCGTCATCGGAAAAGAAGACGCGGCGCGGTTTCTGCCGGGGCGACGGGCTGGCCAGGCGGATCAATTGCGCGGCAAGCAGCGAGGCCGGCCCGCTGGCCAGGCCCAGGGCGGAGGAGTGGGCGATTTTGCCAAGCTGCCGCTTGAGAGCGGCGTCGATGGCCGGCTGGCGGTGGCCGTGGAGATTGGTCCAGATCGAGGAATTGGCGTCGAGGTATTCCCTCCCCTTCGTGTCAATCAAAACAGCGCCCCGGCCCGCGGCGATGACAATGGGTTCCCTTCGCAGCCAATCGCGCATTTGCGTGAAGGGATGCCAGACGTATTTGCGGTCCAACTGCGCGAGGGTGGGCAAGGTCAGGAGTTGCTGATGAGGTTGACGGCGCGCAAAGCGGAGAGCAATTGCTCCATCTCGGCCCGGCTGTGGGCCGCCGTCGCGGTCAGGCGCAGGCGGGCCTGGCCCTGGCTGACGGTGGGGTGGCGAATGGCGGGAATAAAAACGCCCTCTTTGCGCAACGCGGCGGCCATTTGCACCGCTTTCTCTTCGCCGCCGATCATGATCGGAATGATCGCTCCGCCTTGGGTATTGAGGTGGCGCGAGACCAGGGCGGCGTTGCTCCAGAGTCGATTGCGCCTTTGTTCGCCGGCGTCACTTTGCACAAAACGCACCCCGGCCGCCGCCGCCGCCGCCGCCGCCGGGACGGGCGCTGTCGAGAATATGAAGGAGCGCGCGCGATTGATCAAAAAGTCGATGAGAGTGCGCGAACCGCAAATATAACCGCCGGCGGCGCCAAAGGCCTTTCCCAGCGTCCCCATGTGGACATCAATCTTGTCCGCGACGCCGAGTTCCTCCGGCAAGCCGCGGCGGGATTTTCCATAGAGGCCGGAGGCGTGGGCGTCATCGACCATCAGCCACGCGCCGGTTTTTTCCTTCAACGCCGCCAATTCGCGCAACGGCGCCTGGTCGCCGTCCATCGAGAAGATACTCTCGGTGACGATGAGAGTGCGGGGGCGGCGGCCAGCCGGGGTCAGCGGCGGCGCGGCGTGGCGGCGGTCGGCCCACTGAAGTATCTTCGCCAGATCGTTGAGATTATTGTGTCCAAAGACGCGCAACTTCGCGCCGGAGAGCCGCGCGGCATCGACAATGGAGGCGTGGACCAGCTTATCGACAACGATGACGTCGTTGTTGTCCACCAGCGCGCAGATGGCCCCCAAGGCGGTCGCGTAGCCGGAGGAAAAGGACAGGGCCGCCTCGGCGCCCTTGAACGCGGCCAGCGCGTCTTCCAGGTCGTGGTGGGGGGCGAGCGAGCCGCAAATCAGGCGGGAAGCGCCCGAGCCTGCGCCGAATTTATGGAGGGCGGCGGCGGCGGCTTCCTTGAGGATGGGATCGTTGGCCAGGCCGAGGTAATCGTTCGAGGAAAAGTTCAGCAGCGATTGGCCGCCGATTTCCACGCGCGGCCCCTGGGGCGAATCGACGCGGCTCAATTGCCGGTAAAGCCCCTGCCCGCGGATTTCCGCCAATCGGGAATTCAACTCCTCATCGAACGCGTTCATTCCCAATAAATGACACAGCCGGAGGAATTTGGCCAGCAGCTTTCTTCTTGGCCCGTTCTAGCAAAGGATGTTGCGAACGGCCCTCAAAAGCGCGGCGGCTTCGGCATCCGTGCCGATGGTGATGCGGAGAAAATCGCGCGTGGCGGGGTCCGCGAACCAGCGCGCCAGAACGCGACGATGGCGCAGTTCTTCGAGCCAGACATGGGCGGGGAATTTGGGCGGGCGGACAAAAATGAAATTGGCCTGGCTGGGCGGGACCGCGAAGCCCAGGGCGCGCAGTTGGCGGGAGAGCCGCTCGCGAGTGGCAATGACGCGTTTGAAATTGCGCCTGTAATAGGGCAAATCCCCCAGCGTGGCCAGGGCCGCGGCCTGCCCAAGACCGTTGACGTTGTAGCTGTCCCGGATTTTTTGCAGCGCGTCAATCAAGGCGGCCGGCCCGACAAAATATCCGACGCGCTGAAAACAGAGGGAGTAGCCTTTGGAAAAGGTGCGCGCGACGATGACGTTGGGAAACTTCAGGGCGAGCGCCAAGGCGTTTTCCCGCGCGAAATCCGCGTAAGCCTCGTCCAGGACGACAACCCCCTTTTGCGGGCGGCAGAGCGATTGCAATTCCCGGGTGGCGTAACCGCGTCCGCTGGGCGCGTTGGGCGTCGTGACGAACGTCAGCGCCGCCCGGAAGTCCCACGCGCCCCTTTTCCTGAGCGCCGCCGGGGAAGGCAGCGCGAAGTCTTCGGCCAGCGGAACGGGCCGGCGGCGGGCGCCGTGGATGTCCGCCAGGACCGGATAGAGCGAGTAGCTGGGAGTCAAGTATTGGACGGTCCCGCCGGGTTCGACAAACGCCCGTGTAGCCAGGGCCAGCAACTCGTCGGAACCATTGCCGACTATGATGTTCTCCGGCCTGCAATTGTGCAGGGCCGCCAGCTTCGCCCGCAGGGCCTCCGCCGTCGGATTGGGGTAGAGGCGCAGCCGGGCGTCCACGGCGGACCGGACCCCCGCCAGGACTTTGGGGGAGGGCGGATAGGGGTTTTCGTTGGTGTTGAGCTTGATGAGACGGCGGATTTTCGGCTGTTCGCCGGGCACGTAGGGATGCAAACGGCGCACCAGCGGGCGGATGAGAGAGGAAGCGCCAGGCGACTGAGTGTTCACGATTGGAAATGGGCGCTCACCGCGAGCGGTCGATGGATTGGGTGATCAAACTGGCTTGCGGCTGGGCGCGGGAGCGCCGCACCAGGAAAAACACCGCCGCCGCCGCGATGATCACCAATGAAACCGCGATGGCAAACAACGCCGCCCGCTGGCCGGCGGACGCTATGGTCACCGGCATCGGAGCCGGCACCGGTGCGGGCCGGCTGGTCTGGCTGACAGGGGGAACCGGCGCGACCGCAGGAGCCACGGCGGGCGCGACCACCGACATGGGCGGAGACACGGGGGCCGAAACCACGGGCGGCGAGATGCCCGGCGCCGGAGCGGCGTCCGCAAGATTCGTGTCTGCACGCACAGCCGGCCCGACCGGGGCGGCCGACGGAGGCGGTTGCGTCGATGAGGACGCCGGGGGCGATATGGGAGGCGCGGCCGCGGCAACTTCGTTGGTGGTGGCGGCGGCGGCCGGCGCCACGGCAACCACCGCGTTCGAAGCGGCGGCGGGCGGAACAGGCGCCGGAGCCGGAGGGGGAACGACTGGAGGCGTGCCTTTGATGACAATCTCAATCCTGCGCGGCGGCGCGGGCGGGACCGCGGCATTGGTCGGCGCGGCCAGCACGACGGGCGGCGGGTTGGTTTGCGGCGGCGGCAATGGATCAGCGGTGCGCGGCACATTGACGGAGCCGGGATAATTGACGGTGTAATCGGCAAATTTGCCATCGCGGGCCGTGAGAACCGTGACAAAGGGCAAATGACCGGCGCGAAATTCGCGGCGGAACTGGTTCTGGAGGTCGTTGATGTCCTGGTCGAAGGGAGTGCCGCGCAACGTTTCCTCACCGTCATAGATAAGAAATATGGTCAGCCGCTCCGATTTGGCCGCGGCCTGCCGCACGGCGGGCCAGACCTTTTCCAGGCGCGCCGATTTCTCATAGCGAAGCTGGCTCAGGTGGAGCTCGATGCTCTCCGCGACGGAGTCCTTGTGCTTGTCCGACCAGACCTGCATCGGAAACTCCGTGTGAAGGCGGTCGTTGTAGGTCCATATTCCGAGCGTATCTCCATTTCGCAACTGCCCTTGCAGGTCGGATTTGAGCAATCCCGTGACGGCCTGCTCCACGCCGTTGGTGCGGCTCCTCATGGCCGAGGAGGTGTCGATGAGGAAGAGGAACCGGTTCTCCATTCGCGCCGGTTTGGGCGGCGCGTCATCCGCGCGCGCCGGGGCCGCGTTCATGGCGATGCCCGCGGCCAGACAAAGCCGGGCGGCTTGGAAAAACCAAGTCAGCAACGCGGCAAGCGTCCGGGCCAATTCCGGCCGCCGCGGCAGGAGTCTGAAACCATCGACAGATATTCGCGCCAACACCATGCTTTATCCACCCTGCCACGAGCCGGCGCTGAAAACAATGCGCAATGTGGATTCAACGGTTGAATAATGAATTTGTCGTTCTATAGTTGTCAATTATGGTGTTCATGCCCCCAGAATTGGCCGGAATCATCAGGGAAACGCCCGAATTGCGGCGGGCGTACCTGGTCGGCGGATGCGTGCGCGACGTGCTGCTGGGCCGCCCGCCGGGCCGGGATTTTGACATCGAGGTTTTTGGGCTGGATTATGACCAGCTTCGCCTGGCGCTGGGCCCCTGGGGAAGGACCGATCTGGTCGGGCGTTCTTTTGGCGTCGTCAAACTCTCCACAGGCAGCGGCCTGAATTTCGACTTTACCGTGCCGCGCAAGGATTCCAAGGTCGCGCCCGGCCACAAGGGATTCCGTATTGAGTTCGATCCGGCGATCACACCGCGCGAGGCGGCGGCGCGCCGGGATTTCACCATGAACGCGCTCATGTTCGATCCGCGCTCCGGCGAGGTGCTCGATTTTTTCGGCGGCGCGGCGGATTTGCGCCAGGGTCTGCTGCGCCATACCGGGCCGGCCTTTGTCGAAGACCCCTTGCGGGTGCTGCGGGGGATGCAGTTCGCGGGGCGGTTCGACTTGCGGGCGGCGCCGGAAACGGCCGCTCTGGCGCGGCAGATCAAGGGCAGTTACGCCGAACTGGCGGTCGAGCGGGTGCGGGAGGAATGGTTCAAGTGGGCTTCGCAGGGCGGGCGGCCCTCGGCGGGTCTGAGGTTTTTAGTCGATACGGAATGGATCGATCACTGGCCTGAAATCAAGGCGCTAATCGGCGTCCCGCAGGAACCTGAGTGGCACCCCGAAGGGGACGTCTTCACGCACACCGGCCACGCTTGCGACGCGCTGGCGCGGCTGCCGGACTGGCAGGCGGCGGACGCGGAGTCGCGCCGGGTCTATATGGTGGCGGTCCTGGCGCATGACTTTGGCAAACCGGCCACCACGCAAACGGCTTTGAAAGAGGGGCGCCAGCGCATCGTCTCGCCGGGACATGACGAAGCGGGAGCGGCGCTTGCGAAAACGTTTCTGGAACGGCTGGGCGTGCCGGAAGGGATGGTGGAACGGGTCGTTCCGCTGGTGCGCCATCATTTGTTCCACCTCGGAGCCCTCACCGACCGGGCGGTGCGGCGCCTGGCCAAGCGGTTGGAGCCGGAGAATATCGAGGGGCTTTGCCTGGTCATGACGGCCGACAGCATGGGCCGGCCGCCGCGCCCGGCCGCGCAGCCGGAAAGCGTGAAAGCGCTGCTGGAGCGGTCGCGGGAATTGAACGTGCGGACCCTGCCGCCGGAGCCGATTTTGAAAGGGCGGCATTTGATCGAAGCCGGTTTGCGGCCGGGCAGGGAATTTGCCGCCATCCTGGCCCGGGCTTACGACGCGCAGTTGGAGGGGGCGTTCGCCAGCCTGCCCGGCGCGCTGGCGTGGCTGGCGGACCGCGCGGATTTCGCCCTGCCGGATGATGTCAAACGGAAATTACGCGCGGGCGCCGAAGCCGGGACGTGATCCCGCGGCGGGCCGCCCCAGCGCGCATCTCAATTTGTGGACATAAGCCGGAGCAGTCAACGGGCCAAACCAGGGAAAATGACCAATGACGAAATCCGAATGACGAAAGAATTCCCAAATGACTCAATGACGAAATGGCCGTCCGGCGTACCTTAGTCATTCGGGCTTCGTCATTCTTTCGTCATTGGTGCTTAGACATTAGTCATTTTCACCTTGTCGCCTCCGTGCCCATCGGATTGCTGGCGCAACCGGGAGTCAATCCGTCACGATGCTGCGCACTTCGCCGGCTTTGAGTTTGGTTCGCAGGGGCTGGCCGGGGCGCGTGGCCCGGGCGCTGCGGATGATTTCGCCGCTGGCGGCGTCCAGGGTGATCGAATAGCCGCGCGCCAGGACCTGATCGGGGCCGAGTAGGCGCAGGCGCGCGGCCAGGGCGGCGGCGCGCTGGCGGGCGGCCAGCAGTTGCCGGGCGGCTTGCTCGCGCAAGCGGCGGCGCGTCTGGTCCAACATTTCACCGCGGCGGGCCAGCACCTGGCTGGGCCGGACGCGGCCCAGGCGCAGGCCAAGATGGCGGGCGGCCAATTGGAGCTTTTGCAGATCGCGCCGGGCGCAGCGGCAGAGGAGGGTTTGCAAATCGTCCAGCCGCTGCAGGCGCTGGTTGATGTGGCGGCGCGGGTGTGAGGCCAGGAGGCGCTGGCCCAGTTGATGGCTGTGGCGCAGTTCGGACGCCAGCCGCCGGCGCAACGCCTCCCGCATCTGGCCTCGGGCCTGCCCAATCCATTTGCCGCCGGCAAAGACGGCTTCGGTGAGGATTTCTGCCGCCGCGCTCGGCGTGGCGGCGCGGAAATCAGCCGCGAAATCGCTGATCGTAAAGTCTATTTCGTGCCCCACGGCGGAAACGACCGGAACGGCCGAATGAAAAATGGCGCGGGCGACGGCTTCTTCGTTGAAGGCCCACAAGTCTTCGAGGCTGCCGCCGCCGCGGGTGAGCAAAATGACATCCAGTTTGCAGTCCGGAAGGATCGACCATTGGTTGAGCAGGGCGATGGCGGCGGCGATTTCCGCCGCCGCCCCCGCGCCTTGCACGGCGCATGGAGCCAGGATGATTTCCAGGGACGGGTTGCGCCGTTGCACGACGTGGAGCACGTCGCGAATGGCCGCGCCGGAGGGGGAGGTGGCCAGCCCAATGCGGCGCGGAAAGGGCGGCAGCGGCCTTTTGCGTTCAGCCGCGAAAAGGCCCTCGGCGGCGAGCTTGAGCTTGAGCTTTTCAAAGGCGGCCTGAAGCGCGCCCACGCCCTGCAATTCCACCGCCAGCACGCGCAATTGATATTGCCCGCGCGGTTCATAGACTGTCAGCTCGCCTTTCAATACCACTTGCCGTCCGTCCCGCAAGGACTCGCGGTCCGCGACCGGGTCGCCGCGGAACAGCACGCAGTTGATTTGGGCGCCGGCGTCTTTGAGGGTGAAATAAACGTGGCCGGAGGACTGGGCGCGGCAGTTGGTGATTTCGCCGGCGACCCAGACCTGGCCGAGTTGTTTTTCCAGGAGACGGCGGATGTCGGACGTCAGTTCAGAGACGGAGAAGACGCGGCGGCCGGCTTGGCGGGGGAAAAGTTCGCCGCTGAAATCCCATTGAGATGACATGGGCTTGGGCATGGCGGGCGGCCTCAGGAAAGCGGCTCGGAAACGCGTTCGATGGACAGCGCGCGGCCCGATTCGGGGTCGATGCGCACCACGGCCCCTTGCAAATGAATTGGCCCGCCGGCGACGCCGAATTTCTGCGGGGTGTTGGTGCAGAAGCGCCGGATGACCGGCTCGATCTCCCGGCCCAGCACGCTGTCACGCGGACCGGTGAATCCCGCGTCTGTCAAATAGGCTGTCCCGCCCGGGAAAATCCGCTCGTCCGCCGTCTGGACGTGGGTGTGGGTGCCGATGACGGCGCTGACCTGGCCGTCGAGCATCCGGGCGAGGGCGATTTTTTCGGAAGTGGCTTCGGCGTGCATATCCACGAAGATGATCTTGGCGAGCTGGCGCAGCCGGGCGACTTCCGCGCGGGCGCAAAGAAAGGGGTTCTCCAGCGGCGGCATGAAGGTGCGGCCCTGGAGATTGAGCACCGCCACGGGCGGCTGGCCGTCGGACCACCAAACCGTGCTGCCCTGGCCAACAACGCCGGCGGGATAATTGAAGGGCCGCAGCAGGCGCGCTTCGGTTTGCAGCGCGAGGGTGACTTCCTTCTGGTCCCAAACGTGGTCCCCGGTGGTGATGATGTTGACGCCGGCGGCGAGGATTTCAGCGGCGGTATTGACTGTAATGCCCGCGCCGCCGGCGGAGTTTTCCCCGTTGGCGATGACCATGTCGATCTGGAATTTCTGGCGCAGCCCTGGCAGCAGCATGCGCAGGCCGTGCCGCCCCGGCTCGCCGACAATGTCGCCGACAAAAAGAAGATTCACAGCAGAGAGCTTAACGCGCCGCGCGCCGCTGGCAAGCTTTGCCCCTCCGCATGGAACGGGCGCGTCCAACCTTTTGAGCATTAGCCCGCGCAGTCAACGGGCAAAACCCGGAGGACAGGGGAAAATGACGAATGACGAAAGAATGCTCAAATGACTCAATGACGAAAAATAACCGTCTGGCGCGCATTAGTCATTCGGGCTTCGTCATTCTTTCGTCATTAGTCCTTGGACATTAGTCATTCCAGCGCGGTTTGAGCGCCGCGCGGCTCGCATCGCTTCAAAACCCACGAGGCAGCGGATCAATGGATGTTGCGGATGACCGCCCGTTAAATGAGCTTGAATCGCGCGAACCGCCCCTTGAACAAAAGATGCGGGTGCCCTGGTTTTTCCCCGGCAATGGTTTGCCCTGCGCGGCGAAGGGCCGCCCCATTTTTGAGCGGCGTCGCCGGAGTCATTCACCCCTCAGAAAAGCCAACGAGGCGGGGTGTTATTCCTGGACTTCGGTTGCTTTTTGTCAGACAAGATTTGGTTAGCGGTGGCTTGCAATGTTACCCGAATGTGACACTGGGGCGGCGAGAATGTGGTATGAACGAGTGAACGGGATCGAATCCACACGATTCACAGGAGACACTGCTATGAAGACAAACAGACAAGAAATCCGCCAGCCGGCGGCCCTCTTTTTATCGTCCGTTTCGCGGCTTGCGCTGCTCGCGAGCTTTTTATCGGCGGGTCCGGTTTTGGGATAGAGCGAGTTGCTGTTCACCCGGACCATTGTCACAAGCGAGGGCGCGATTTAATTGCATTGGCAAAGCCAGCCGAACGCCATTTATCAAGTGCAATATGTGTCCGATCTCAGCGGTCTCGTTGACAACGGCGTCGGTTGGCAGACTTTGGTGAACAACTATCCCTCCCAAGGCACGAACACCCTCTGGCTGGACACGGGCGATTGCTTGCAAACCCCGCCGGTCAATCATCCAAAATTCGATGAGGCCCGATTTTATCAGGTGGTGTGTCTGGGAACCAATCCAGCCATGCCTTTTGGCCCTCCTCCCCAGCAGCAAATCCAAGGGGGCGTCACGAACCAACCCAGTGCCTTCATTCCGCAAGCCCCTGCTTGCGCGACGCGCTTTGGCGCCAGGATGCAGCAGGGCGGCTGGAAGGAAGGTTTCAATTATCCAGGCGCCCAAGTCACTTTAAACAACCTGAGAAGCGCCGCCCTTGGAGGCAATGAAATATTCGGCAATGTCACGGTCGGATTTTTCATCGGGCATGGTTTTTTCCGGCATGCAAATCTATTTTCGTGTCGCCGGCTGGTCGAGCGCGATGAACGACACCCTCGCGAATGCCAACGATCCCACGAGCGGAAACATCACTTATTTCGACACACTAGTCCATTTTTGAAAACGACAATCCTAATTTTGATCCATTGTGTTTGGGCGTTCTGCCTTTTCCGTGCGGATGCCCAAACCAATGATTGCGAGGTGTTTTGGCGGGCAAACACCAATGACTGGCCATCTTCTCTGTGGGTTTACAAGGCTGTTCCGCAGGTGTTTGCTCCGCCGGTGATCTCTAACCTAGTGGCAATGGCCGGGTTCACAATGGCCGATAAGGATGGCCAGGCGCGGCGGCGCCGAGTTGGACTGTTCCTGAGCGACCGCGATGGACGCGACGAACAGCAGCAGGCCGGCCAGCCAGGACTGGACTGTCATCAAATTCATGTTGTCATTTATGTATCAGACGAATGACCGGACGGAAACCTTTGATTCCCGGCCATTCTTCCCCCGGCAACATTCCATTGATACATTATGCCCCGCTTGGGAATCACCGCCGTCCCTTCGGCGGGATTGACTCGTGGAATGAAGTCCGCCACACTGCCGCCCGTCAAAAGGGTGGAAATGAAATATAAAGGCTTGGCCTGCTTTGCAGGCTGCATGATCGGATTAGGGTGCCAATTGGCCGCCCAAACAACCAACAGGGTCCAGTCCATTACCGTGGAAGAGGCCGTGCGGATGGCGTTGGAACACAATCTGAGCGTTCAAATCCAGCGTTTCAATCCGTTGTTGGACCGCTTCGCCCTTGAGGCCAATTACGGCGCTTATGACGCCTCCTTCCACTCCACCGCCGGCGACTCCTACGCGGCACAGCCGGGCCAGGTGTTCAATGGCGTCCAATCCCCCAATGAGGATATCAACACCCATAATGTCACGGTGGGCCTTGGCGGCGTCAACGGCAGCAATGCTCTGACTCCCTGGGGTTTGCAATACAACCTGGGGATGTCGCTTGCCCGCGGCGCCTACACCACCTTCAACAGCAATGGCGTCCCGATGGCGGCCTTCAACCAGGACACCAGCTTCGCCGGGCTGACGCTGGAGCAGCCGCTGCTGAAGAATTTTTGGACGGATACGACGCGGGCCACGATCCTGATCGCCCGGAAGACGATGCAGTACGACGAATTGGCCTTCCGCCAGTTGGTCAACACCAATATCAGCGCCGCCGAGCAGGCTTATGACGAGTTGAATTACGCCTTTGAGAATGTCAAGGTGCAGGAGCAAGCCGTCGCGCTTGCCGATCAACTGGTGTCCGACAACAAGCGCAAGGTGCAGGCCGGCGTCCTGACCGTGCTGGACGTCGCCCAGTCCCTCTCCCAGCTCGCCTCGGCCAGGGCCGCCCTGCTGGCCGCCCGCCAATTGGTCATGAACGACGAGAACAATCTCAAGGCGCTCATCACCGATCAGTACCGCCAGATTCACGACGTCCAGCTCCAGCCGGCCGACAAACTGGTTGCCGTGCCGCAGGCGTTTGATTTGCAGGAGAGCTGGCAGACGGGCCTGTCCAAACGCCCCGATGTTCTGGCGGCGCGGATCAACGTGGAAAGAGCCGATGTCAACCGGCGCTTGCAGAAGAACCAGCTTTTCCCGCAACTGGATGCGACGGGCAGTTATGGGCGCAGTGGGCTGGGTCCGACCCTCGGAGCGGCCTACGATCAAATCCCGCGCAACGAGTTTCCCTCATATTCGTACGGGCTGCTGCTGAGTTTTCCGTTGAGCAACATAGGCGCGCGCAGCAACTACAAGGCCGCCAAAGCCGCCAATCAACAGGCCCAACTCCAATACAAACTGGCCGAGCAGACCATGCTCATTCAAATCCAGAATTCCATCGAAAGCGCCCGGAGCGATTTCGCGCAGGTCGATGCCACCCGCGAAGCGCGCGTCTATGCCGAGCAAGCCCTGGCCGCCGAGGAAAAGAAACTCGAAGTCGGCACCAGCACCCCCTTCGTGGTCCTTCAGTTGCAGAGCAACTTGACCGCCGCCCGCTCCGCGGAAATCCGCGCCGTGGCAAATTACAACGAAGACCTCGCCCAATTGGCGCAGTTCGACGGCACCATAATGGAGAAGCACCATTTGACCGTCAAAGTTTACTGAGCTTGCCCGCCCTCTTCCGCGCCACCCGCCCATGAAAACGCCGCTCACCTCCACCTTCCAGGCGCGCCCGACCGTGGGCGGGAAGTTCTTTCGCCTGGGCCGGGCGAAGTACTACCCCAAAGGGGTGGCTTACGGGCCTTTCCACCCCAACGCCGCGGGCGAGCCTTTTCCCGAACCGGCCGCGGCCGCGCGCGATTTCGAGTTGATCGAGCGGCTGGAAGCCAATGTGTTGCGGGTTTATCATGTGCCTCCGCGCTGGCTGCTGGACCTGGCCGACGCCCACGGCCTCAAGCTCCTCATCGACATACCCTGGAGCAAACACGTCTGCTTCCTCGATTCGGCGGCCGTTCACGACCAGGCCTGCGCCGCCGTCCGCGCCGCGGTGCAAAGCTGCGCCCGCCATCCGGCCGTGTTCGCCTACAGCGTTGTCAACGAATTGCCGCCCGACATCGTGCGCTGGAGCGGCACGGCCGCGGTGGAGAACTTCCTGGACGAGCTGGCACAGGAGGCCAAAGGGGTCGATCCGGAATGTCTCTGCACCTTCGGCAATTACCCGCCGACCGAGTTCCTTAATCCGCGGAACATGGATTTCGTCTGCTTCAACGTCTATCTGCACCAGCGGCGGCCCTTCGAGAATTACCTGGCCCGCCTGCAAATGCTGGCCGACGCCAAGCCGCTGCTGCTGGGAGAAATGGGCGTGGACACCCTCCGCGAAGGCGAGGATCGGAAATGCGAAATGCTCGAATGGCAGATCGAAGCCGCCTTCCGCGGCGGCCTGGCCGGCGCCATTGTCTTCAGCTTCACCGACGAGTGGCACAAGGACGACCGGGACGTGCCGGACTGGTGTTTTGGTTTGACAACCCGCGAGCGCCTGCCCAAGCCTTCCTTCGAGGCGGTCCGGCGCAAATTCGACCAGGCCCCCTACTTCCCCCTTCATCACTACCCGATGATCAGCGTCGTGGTCGCCTGCTACAATGGCAGCCGCACCTTGCAGCCCTGCCTGGATTCCCTCCGGCGCCTCAATTACCCCAATTTCGAAGTCATCGTCGTGGACGACGGCTCGACCGACATCACGCCGCAGGTCGCTTCGCTTTACAAGAATTTCCGCGTCATCCGGCAGACGCACCAGGGGTTGTCCGTGGCCCGCAACGCGGGCATCTTCGCGGCCCAGGGGGAGGTGATCGCCTTTACCGACGCGGATTGCCGGGCGGACGAGGACTGGCTCTACTATCTGGCGGCGGATTTGCTCAACGGCTCGTTTGTCGGGATGGGCGGGCACAATTTCCTGCCGCCGGACGATTCGGCGGTTGCGGCGGCGGTGATGGTCTCGCCCGGAGGCCCCGCCCATGTCATGCTCAACGACCGCCAGGCCGAACACATCCCCGGCTGCAACATGGCCTTTTACAAATGGGCGCTGGCCGAAATCGGCGGATTCGATCCCATCTTCCACCGCGCGGGCGACGACGTGGATGTCTGCTGGCGCCTGCAACAGCGCGGCTATCGCATTGGATTCAGCCCGCCGGGGTTTGTCTGGCACTACCGGCGGCCAACGGTGCCCGCCTATCTCCAGCAACAGAGCGGCTACGGCGAAGCGGAAGCGATGCTCGTGCGGCGGCATCCGGAGTACTTCAATTCCTTTGGCGGCAGCGTGTGGCAGGGGCGCATCTACACCAGCTCGAAGTTTGGCCTCACCATCCGGCGTCCCATGATTTATCGCGGCCATTTCGGCACCGGCTTCTTCCAGAGCCTCTATCGCGCCGAGCCGGCCACGGTGCTGATGTTCTGCACCAGCCTCGAATACCATGCCCTGGTGAACCTGCCCCTGCTTGTGCTTTCCGTGCCCTTTCATTCATTGGCCCCGGTCGCGCTCACCAGCGTGCTCTTGTCCCTGGGCGTCTGCGTCGCGGCGGCCGCCCAGGCGGATTTGCCCCCCGCCAAGCGCCGCTTCTGGTCGCGGCCCCTGGTCGCCCTCCTCTTTTTCCTGCAACCCATCGTCCGCGGCTGGGCCCGCTACCAGGGCCGCCTGAGCTTCGGGCCGACGCCTCCCAAAGCGCTGGAAACCTTCGAGTCGCTGGCGTTGCAAGACCGCCCGGAGGCGCTGGACCAGGCGCAGTATTGGTCAAATACACAAATGGACCGCCTCGATTTTGTCCGGCGCGTCATCCAGCGCATGGCCCAGGAGGGCTGGGAGATCAAGGAGGACGCCGGCTGGAGCGATTTTGACGTCGAGGTCTTCGGCAGCCGGTGGTCCCATTTGCAACTGGCCACCGTCGCCGAGCCGCACGCGGGCGGCAAACAATTGGTCCGCTGCCGCCTTCGCGCCACATGGTCGCTCGCCGCCAAGGTCGCCCTCTTCTCAATCCTGGGTTTTGAACTGGTCGTCATTGGCTTTGTCTGGCACGCTCTCTGGCAAATATGGTTCTTGCTCCTGACCGTTCCCGCCTTCGCCTGGTACGTCAACCGCGACCGGCGCGCTTTGCAGGCGCTGATCTCCGTCCTACTGGACGACATTGCCCGCAACAACGGCATGATCAAACTCGACCGCGCCACGCAGAAACCCGCCGCGCCGCAAACGCCGCCTCCTAAATGAAGCCCTACCTCGATCTTCTCCAAAACATCCTCGATCACGGCGTCATCCGCGGAGACCGCACGGGAACCGGCACCCGCAGCCTCTTTGGGGCGCAATTGCGGTTTGACCTTTCCAAAGGCTTCCCGCTCGTCACAACGCGCAAAGTCTTCTTCAAAGGCGTCATCCGCGAACTCCTCTGGTTCCTGGCCGGCGACACCAACATCAAATATCTCACCGACAATAACGTTCACATCTGGGACGCGTGGGCGGATGAGAACGGAGACTTGGGCTCCGTCTATGGCGCGCAATGGCGCGCGTGGGAAGCCCCGGGCGGCAGGAAAATCGACCAAATAACCCAGCTCATCCATCAAATCCGCTCCAAACCCGAATCGCGGCGGCACATCGTCAGCGCCTGGAATCCAGCCGTCCTTCCCGACGAAGCGGTCAGCCCGCCGGACAACGTCCGCGCGGGGCGCGCCGCCCTGGCCTCCTGCCACGCCCTCTTTCAATTCTACGTCGCCCAGGGGCGGCTCTCCTGCCAGCTTTACCAACGTTCCGTTGACTGTCCGGTCGGCATGGTCTTCAACGTCCCGCAGTACTCATTATTGACACATCTGGTCGCCCAGCAGTGCGATCTGGAGCCGGGGGACTTCGTCTGGACGGGCGGGGATTGCCACATTTACCTGAACCAGATCGAAGGCGTCCGGGAGCAACTCCGGCGCGAACCCCGTCCGCTGCCCAAGCTCATCATCAAGCGCAAACCCGCCTCCATCTTCGACTACCAGTTCGAGGATTTCGAAATCGCCGGCTACGCCCCCCATCCGCCGATCAAGTATCCAGTGGCCGTGTGATTTTCCCGCCGAAGCCGCGAAAACTACTGCGATTTTGAGTTACTTCGTCTCCGCGGGCACAAGATAAGAGCTTTTTAGTTTCTCTCTCTGCCAGCCACGACAGATCGCCCACATCCAAATCATCCATAACGCCACGACGGTGACCGGATGACTCAAGCCATGCGTCACAGCGCTACCTGCGGCGGACAAACGCAAACGCAAAAACGGCAACGGAAGCATCACGGCTAAAAGAATGCCAATCACGAGAAACATCAGCCGCCGCTCGTTGCGCGGAATCGGTCGTGTCAGATCTTCACGCCCCATGACCAATAGCCATGAGACTAAAAACAACATCTCAGAGTGAATCATATGTGCGAGCAGCCCAACACGCAAGAGTGGCAAACGCCGCTGCTAAAACGAAGCGAATGACGGTCGAAGTTTCATAACCTTGTTCTAA
Organism: Verrucomicrobiales bacterium; assembly: GCA_003138485.1. GTDB lineage: Bacteria > Verrucomicrobiota > Verrucomicrobiia > Limisphaerales > Palsa-1400 > PLGF01. The sequence goes on from PLGF01000154.1 coordinate 42,655, forward strand.
TATATAACCGCCGGTTCGGATATTGAAACACCATAAAAGTGAAAAAATAAGTCCTCTTGAATCATGAACGGCCCGTTGATACGGGAAAACTGTCGTCGGAAAGTTCGGCCACCTCACTGATATTCAGCCTGAGCGCCTCCGCCACTTCCGCCAGACGCCGCAAGTTGGCGGTCGCGTATTCTTCCGATTCATATCGTTGGATCTGCTGCTCTTTAAGACCAAGCGTTTCCGCCAAATCCCGCTGGGACAGCCCTCGTGCGATTCTGGCCTTGATCAGAATCCCGGGCAACTCGGAAAGGCTCTGAGCCTTCAATACGGTCACCACTCCAGATTGCAGGACCTCGTACTCGGTGACTTGTTCCGTGAGTTCGTCGATCTGGCTTTGCAGGGCGGCCAATTCGGCTTGCGCCAGGACTGGCGACCCAATCCGCCCCGCTGCTTCATCGATATTGAAGGCGGCGGCAGAACTTCGCAGCTTCTCCAATTGGGCTTTTGAAATTCGAAATTGTCTTTCATTTGTAATCATGATGGTCCGTTCTGGCATCATCGAAGCTCCACTTTGATAATGCCCTTGGCAAGGCCAATGTCTTTGTCCGTTTGGAAAAAATCCAGGAACATGGCCGCGCATCCTGCCCTGCGCAGCGCAGACAACGACCTCCGAAATCCCTCGAATAACGTCCGACGTTTTTCATTTGTTGCGAAACGATCTTCAACCTCCTCCAAGGTCGCATTGTGTATGCCTGGAGGGAGAACATTCCAAACGCCACCAATGTCAACCGACTTTGGAATCACGCCACAACAATAATGTTGTGTTGATGGCGTGTCAAGGGACATTCTTGAGAATGTTGAACCAGATTGAAGGCGTCCGGGAGCAGCTCCAGCGCGAACCCCGTCCGCTGCCCAATCTCGTCATCAAGCGCAAACCCGCCTCCATCTTCGCTTACCAGTTCGAGGATTTTGAAATAACCGGCTACGACCCCCATCCGCCAATCAAGTATCCAGTGGCGGCGTGATTTTCCCAGCAGGAACGAACAGTGCTGAATTATCAGGCACACCGACGTGTTTCGCCGTGCGTATTGAGGCGAACGGTTGTTGTGGGCTGGGTCGCGCGCCGCCAGACGAGGTCCGTTAGGAAACTTTCATGAATTGGCCCTCCCAGCCGCGGGAATGGCAGGCTTGTCATTCTTACGCGGCCTGGTTATGGTCGAATGCATGAACAAGGTGTTGTCCCGTGTCACTTTTGACCCCGAGATTTGCCATGACAAGCCGGCCATCCGGCAGTTGCGGTATCCGGCCATGTTGTTCTTCCTTGCGTCCATAATGATCGCGCAGGACGCAAGCGGGAATACAAATGAAGTGACCGCCCCCGCGATAGGAAGCAGCGATCCAACGAGCCGTTTGCTCCTGATTCCGAGTGTGACTCGAGGGTATGCGCCACTGACGGTTACTTTTACCGTCAATGCATCCGCCCTGCCCGGCACTGTCCGGTCTGTCGCTTGGGATTGGGGTGGTAATGGAACAACCGACCTCACTTCACGAAATGTCTCCAAGCAAACCCATGCCTATGACGCCGGAACGTATCGTCCTGTCGTTACGGTAACGACATCCAAAGGGACCTTTTCGAGTGGAGGTGGAAACAAAGCCGACATGTTAGAGTTTATGGCCGGGAAGATGGTAACTATTGTGGCAGACATGCCGCCGCAAATCACCTGGAGCCAGAATGTTGCCGGCCCAGTCGCGGTCAAAGCGAATGCGGATGGGAGCGTTTACGTGCTGAGAGACAATCCGCCCGCCTTCCTCCGGTACAGCAGCAACGGCGCGGTGCTTGCCAGCTTTGATTTGACAACCATCCAGGCTTCGCCTGTATCGGCCAACGGATTCGATGTCGATTCTAAAGGCAATGTTTACGTGGCCAGACCCCGCTAAACCAGATTCTTATGTTGCAGCCTTCGGGAAACAATTCCTATCTCCCGGCGAACGGCTTCAACCGAAACGCCACTCTCGGCATCCCAGGCACTGTCTTCTCCTCGCCCTGGGATGTGGCGGTCACTCCCAATGGAACCGGCCTTTGGGTTTCAGACAGCGGCAACAATCGTGTCGTCAGGCTTGATCTTGCCAACAACGTTCAGCGCTCCATTGGCGACCTTTCCAACCCGAAAGGACTCTCCTACGATGAGATAGGCTGCCTAATGGTTGCCGATTACGGAAACAGCCGCGTAGTCTCTATCCTCAACGACAGCTTTTATGGCGGCTTTAGTCAGAAGGCCCTTAAAACGAGCGGCGATGCCACCGTCCTCTGCGTCACCGACGGAACGGACGTCAAACAATTCGACAGCGACCGCAACTCGCTTATCCGCCAGATTCCAACCTCCTTTGGTCTGAAGAATCCGCGCAGCGTTTCGATTTGGCACGCTCAAACTGAGCAACGCGTTTAGATTGCCGATTACGGAAACAACCGCGTGATTGGGGTCACATTTCCCCGCCAGGACCCCATTCTTGTTTGGAACGCCATGAAAGCGGCCCTCGCGAAAAAGAACCTGGCCGAGGCCCTGACTTTTTTCTCATCGGCGCGTCCGGCAAATACAAAGCTGAATTTCAGGCGGGGGGGCTAGCCAACGTGTCAGCCACGCTGAATTCGCTGACCAACCTGAAACTCATCGAAATGTCAGATAGCTTTGCCTACTTTCAGGCAACAACCCCGATCAACGGAAATCAAATCACCTTCGAGATGGACTTCGACTACGAGAATGGTGGATGGAAAATATCCTCTTTTTGAATCCCATTTTAATTGTCCTCTTTTGCGCTGGGCGTCCATGTATTAGGTGAACTTACCGATATAGCAGCCAGCGTTGCTAACGATCCAAAGTCTGTTGCTGGCCCGCCTCGGACACGTATTGGCGCTGGACTTCTGGATCGAGAAAGACCAGCTCTTTCTTACCGTCCACCTCCGCCAGAAAACAGCTTCCCTCCGGGAACAGCGCGAGCAGTTCGTCGTCGGTCAAATATATTGACTTTTTCAGATTCCCCGTGGACGGCGCGGCCTGCTTCATCGCCAGCAACTGGCGTGGCGGCGCGGCGGGGACGGCCAGCCAACGCGCGGCGCACATCGCGGCCACGGCCAGGGCCGCCAGAGCGCCGGCCCAGCGCGACGCGCGACGCATTCGCAGGCGCGACTGAAAGACTCCCAGCGCCTCCGCTTTGCCGGCGGCGTTGGCCGCCTGCCAGCCGTCGTCCCGCAGCACGGCCTCCAACAAGGCATCCGCGGGACCCGGATCAGGATTCGTTTTCATGACGCAAATTCCTTAACAATTGCTCCTTGAGTTTCAGCCGCAGCCGGGCCAGCCGGGATTCCACGGCTTTGTAGGTCTGCCCCGATTCCCCGGCCAATTCCCGCAAGGGCCGCTTGTCAACATAAGCGGCGTGCATCAGTTCGCACTCTTCGGGCTGGAGAGCGGCCAGGGCTTCGCGCAGCAGTTCAGCAAGCTGGCCGGCGGCATTTTCCCCGCCGGCGATGGACGCGGGAAGTTCCTCCAGGGAAACGAACCGGTCGCGCCGCCGCTGGGAGCGATAATGATCGATGAAGGTGTTTTTTGCCAGCGCGCAAAGCCAGGCCCACAACATCCGTTCGTCGTCAAACACCTCGAATCGTTTCGCCAGCTTGGTCATGGCGGCCTGGCAGACCTCCCGCGCCGTATTCTCGTCGCCGCGCGCCAGCACCAGCAAGAACCGGTAAAGGCGGAAGCTGTAAAGATCGTAGAAACGGGCGAAGGCCGCGGCGTCGCCGCGCCGGATGGCCAGAGTCAAGGCCCGGATGTCCGCCGCGCCCTCCGCCGTGCTGCCGCTGGCGTTCAAGGTTCCCTTCAACGGCGCGAGGGCGCCGGCGGAAGGCACGCGCGGCCTGGCGGCCTCGAAAACTGGGACGGCGGAATTTTCATCCAGCGCCAACATGCTTCTCTCTACTTTGCGGACGGCGGGCCCGGCGGGGTTGGGGCCGGTTGGGGCCGCTGGTTGGCGATGACTTTGCCGTTGGCGTGCCAGGCAGCCACCAAAGACTCCGCCGCTTCCACGTACGATTCAGGGCCGACCACGATCAGCAGGCCGGTGTCGGGGTGGATTGCGATATCGGTTTTGGGCTGCTTTTCCCCCTCGTGATTCAACTTGGAAAATAAATCAAACTGTTCACTCAATTCCTGACCCAGCTTCCCCCATTCCCCTTCTGGAATTCCCCTCAACGCAAAGGCCTTTATCTTGAGGCCGGACGGCGCCCGCGCGCCAAAAGAGCGGACGATGACGATGGAAGGTTTGACCGGGTCCCCCTCAACGAGCAGGTTCCCAAGCTCCGGTCTTGCCTGCCCCAGATTGTTGTAAAGCGCAACCAAGGCGTCAAGCGGGGTCCGTTCTTGGTTTTCTCCCGCAAAGGACCCGCCACCACCGCCGCCGCCTCCACCAAAGGCACGCATCCTTCCAGGTCCGAAATTTGGCAGAATCCGCTCCATGGATTCCCGGCTCAGGCGCAACGCGGGAATGTGAACATCTTCCATTTCGGATGGAATGTCCGCCACGCTCGACCAATCAACCTTGTATTGCTTATCCACGGCGCGAAGGAACAGCTTCGGTGGGCCGCCGGGGAAATAAAAATCCACGTTTGTCCAGGAGGCGGGTGTATTGGCGCCCGCGTGGGCCTCTGCCTCTTGAGCAGGCGGCGGGCCGTTGGTTCCCACGATGGTCTGGGCCAGCGCGCTGCCTTGCGGAAAGAGCGCCACCAAGGTGGCCAGCATCAGGGTGTTGTGGAGAATTGAATTCGATTTCATATCACGTCCGGGCTGTTGTCATTATCTGTTGCGTTGGCGGAAACGCCAAGCCGATTCGGCCGGCGTCCCGCTCTTCACAAAGGAGAACGGCGAGCACCGCTGAAATCCCTCGAACTTTCAGACATTAGTCATTCCAGTGCCTCCGGGCGTTCCGCGGCGGGTCATCTTTTTTGGTTGTAAGCCGCCTGGGCGTATTTGGCGGCGCGAAGTTCTTCCGCCAGATTTCGCAGAGGAAGCTGGATTTCCAGAGGTTGCCACTCAATGCCGAAGGTTCCCCGCGCGGCCTCGCACATCGCCGACTCCCAACTCCCCCGCTCCAAGCCCAGCGGCGGAGGCTGCACCGAACCCTGCACCAGCAAGCCGCGCCGCGTCCGCCGTTGCGCCGCGCCCGCTATTTTGCGGCCCTCCCACAGCACGTCGTCCTTCTCCGCGCCGACAAAACACTGGCCCGGAATTTCTTTTTGACTGTTGGGGGAGAGCGCGGTGGGCACGTTCAATCTCGCGAAGGCGGCGCACACCCACTGGTGGACCCGCTGATAGCTCTCCACCGCCTTGAGCCGATGCCAGAAATGGCCCGCGGGAAAAACCAGGCTGTAGGTCCAATCCGCGTCGTGCGGTACCAATCCGCCGCCGGTGGGCCGGCGCACGAGTGGACGCAGCCGGGTGAGCCTCTCGATGTCCGCGTGCCTCTGGGCGTAGCCGAACGTGGCGGCGGCTTGGCGCCAGGCGTAGAAGCGCAGGACGGGCCGGCCCAGATCGGGAGCGGATTCCAGCAGGGCCTCGTCCAGCGCCATGTTGTAATCGGCGTCGTTCCCGCCCTGGCGCAACAGAAGCCAGAGGGTGTCCGCGGGTCTTGGGTCGGTCCCCATATTAAATCCGCGCCAGCATTTTCTTTCGCTGTTCGGGCGTCAAATTGGGATTCAAGACCTTGCGCCCGGCGGGACACTCGGCGCTGATCTCGCATCCGGGGCAATCCGGGTTGCGGGCGGAACAACGACGGCGGCCGTGCCAGATGAGCCAATGGCTCAAGAGCGTCCAATTCTCTTGAGGAGCCAGCTCCTGAAGGGCGGACTCGATCTTCTCCGGCGCGCTCTGGGCGCTCAATCCCAGCCGGCCCGCCAGCCGGGCGACGTGCGTATCGACCACGATGCCGGCGTTGACGTTGAACGCGTTGCCCAGGACCACGTTGGCCGTCTTGCGTCCGACCCCGCCCAACTCCGTCAACTCCTCCATCGTGCGCGGCACTTCGCCGCGATGTTTCTCCATCAGGGTGCGGCAGGCGGCCTGGATGTTTTTGGCCTTGTTGCGGAAAAGTCCGATGCGGCGGATGTCCTCTTCCAATTGCGGCAGGGGCGCGTTGGCGTAGTCTGCGGCGCACCGGTATTTCTTGAACAAATCGACCGTCACGATATTGACCTGGCGGTCGGTGCATTGGGCGGAAAGGATGGTGGCGATGAGCAATTGCAACGGGCTGGAATAGTCCAACTCGCAGCGCGCCTGCGGATAGGCAGCCCGCAACGCCGCCATGATCCGTTGCAACCGCCGCCGCTGGTCTTGGATAGTCTCGCGAGCCATTTCAGCAAGAAGAACTGGAATCAGGATCGAAGTCAAACCATGACCGTTTGGGGAAGCTCCAAGAACGGGCGGCCTGCCGCATTATCCTGTCGCACCGCGAACGAATTTGAGGAATTGGATGGGAGTCAGGATGGCAACGCCGAAAGGCTTGCCCAATCCGAGCAAGTCGCGGTCATTGCTGACAATGACTTCCGCGCCCGCCTGCAGAGCGCACGCCAAATAACAATCATCCCGAATGTCACGGCTGCGTTGTTTGCCGATCGGCGCCGGCTCGACAAATTGGGCAAGCATCAGAAGCCAGGCCAGGACCGGTTGCGGGTCAACGCCCGGCCTTTCTTCAGCGAGAATGCGCGGAATGCGATGGGTATATTCATTCCAAATCTCGTCCGTGACAAATAAAGACACCTGGCCCGCCGCCGCCAAATCCAGACAGGCGCGGGCGTTGCCGCCCCAGCCAATGGCGGAAACCAGGACCCCGCAGTCAAGTATAGCTCGAATCACGCCGGACGTTTGGCTTGCGCCCGCCGTTGCGCGCGGATTTTCCGCTCAATGCGGGATTCAATTTTTGGGGTGATCGGCTCCCGGGGCAATCGGGCCGCGATTTTGCGCCACGCTTCGTAGCCCGCGGCCATTTCCTCCCGCGAAAGCGCCCGCAATCCCGCCCGGATGACATCGCTGGCATTGCCATAAACGCCGGAGCGGAGACGCCGGTCAATGGACGTTTTTAGTTCCGGCGTGAGAGAAACGTTCATCGTTTTTGTCGCCATGTTCCCACGTTACCCGGTCGGCCAAACATTGTTAATCTTTGGCAATGTCCTGATCTTCCCCATCACTCCCGCCCGTGCTGTTTCCGATGCCACAACTCGAATTGATAGAGGGCGGCCACGAGGAGGGCGTGGCGGATTTGGCCGGAGGCGACCAATTCTGGGACTTGCGAGACGGGGGCCAGGCGGGTGGCCAAATCCTCCGCTTGATCGAAATGCACCGGTTTGACCTGGCGGCAGTTGCGCACCAGCACGGTGTAACAGGTGTTGCTCATGATGGCCGGGTTGGGGAAGACCTGGCCAATGATCCACGGCGCTTCGCCCACGAACCCCGTTTCCTCTGCCAGTTCCCGGCAGCCCGCCGCCTCCGGCGAGGCATCCGCGGCGTCTATGACGCCTCCCGGAATTTCCAGTTCCACCGTGTTGGAACCGTGCCGGTATTGCTCGACCAAGACGATCCGCTCGTCCGGCGTGAGCGCAATGACGTTCACCCAGTTCGCCGCGTCAATAACATAGAAACCCAACTCCGCGCCGGTCCGGGGCGAAACTTTCCGGTCCTCGCGCACGGAAAAGACGCGGAAATCGGCCAGCGGCCTGGATGAAATTTTCCGCCACGGCTCAATCATAAGGGCGGCCGGCCCGGCGCCTATGCCGCCGGAACGATCTTGATGCTTTCCACGTTCACCCGCACCGTTGGGCGGCTCTTCTCTCCGCCGCCGCTGCGCTGGGTGGGAGTGTCGCCGATTTTCTCCAGGACATCGTCGCCCTGGCGCAATTTGCCAAAGGCGGTGTACTGGCGGTCCAAAAAGCGGGCTTCGGCCAGGCAGATAAAGAACTGGCTGCCGGCGGAATTGGGGTCTTGGGCGCGGGCCATGGAGATGACTCCGCGAAGGTGGGAGCGATCGTTGAACTCGGCATTGACTTTGTAGCCGGGATCGCCGGTGCCCCAGCGGGACTCGGCCGCCGGGTCTTTGGTCAGCGGATCCCCGCCCTGGACCATGAAGCCCTTGACGATGCGATGAAAACACGTTCCATCGTAAAAGCCCTTTCGCGCCAGGGTTTTGAAGTTCTCGACTGTTTTCGGCGCCACGTCAGGCCAGAATTCGATGACCATCTCGCCGGCGCTCGTTTTGATGATTGCTACTTCGCTCTCAGCCATGTTCAGAGTTTACTGCAAGGATTGCTCCGGCACAATTTTTATGCTGATGATTCCCATCCGTTTGTCCGGCCGGTCCGGCGCATGAGTCGGAGTGGTGGCGATCTTCTCCAGCACGTCGTCCCCTTTGATGAGCTTTCCGAAGGTGGTGTACTGATGATCCAGCTGGGTCGGGCTGCCATGGCAGATGAAGAATTGGCTGCCCGCGGAATTGGGACTCATTGACCGCGCCATGGAAATGACGCCGCGAACATGGGAATGGTCGTTGAATTCAGCGTCAATTTTGTAGCCGGGATCGCCTGTGCCCCACCTTGCCTCGGCCGCCGGGTCTTTGGTCAGCGGGTCGCCGCCCTGGATCATAAAGCCCTTGATGACGCGATGGAAACAGGTGCCATCATAAAAGCCGGACGAGGCCAGCTTCTTGAAATTGGCAATCGTCTTGGGCGCGGCGTCGGTCCAAAACTGGATGACCATGGTTCCTTCGGTGGTGGTGATGACGGCCACTTCGTTGGTTTTGGCGCCGGGGCCGGGCGTCGGCGCCGCGGCAGGCTCCGCCGCGTTGCTGTATCCCGCCACACAACAGAGCGCCAGTCCAAAAAGAACCGACACGCATTTTCTTACAGAGACGATGGTAAATTCAATTGGCAACATGCCGCGCAAAATAATCGCTGTTTCACTCCTTGGCAATGCCGTATTTATCCATCAGATCGTAGAGGGTGGGGCGGCTGATGCCCAGTTCGACGGCGGCTGGAGCAATGCGGCCGGTGTGTTTCTTGAGGGCGGATTGGATCATTTCGCGTTCGAGATTTTCGCGGGCGTCTTTGAGGGTGGCATTGGGCGTGCCGGACGGTGCGCTCAATTCCAGGTCTCGAATGTTCAGGCGCTTGCCTTCGGCCATGATAACGGCGCGGCGGACTTGGTTCTCCAATTGCCGCACATTGCCCGGCCAATGATAGCGGTCCAACGCGCGCAAGGCTTCCTGGTCAAAAGAGAGGCCGGCCTTGCCCATCTGCGCGGCGAACCGTTGCAGGAAAAACTGCGCCAGCAACCGGATGTCTCCCTCGCGATCGCGCAAGGGCGGCAGGGTGATCTGCACCACTGCCAGACGATAGAAGAGGTCTTCTCGAAACGTGCCCGCGAGCATCGATTTGCGCAAATCCGCGTTGGTCGCCGTCACCACCCGGGCGTCGATCTGAATGGACTGGCGGCCGCCAACCCGCTCGATGAATTGCTCCTGGAGAAAGCGCAAGAGTTTAACTTGGAGCGCAAGCGGGATTTCGCCGATTTCATCCAGAAACAGCGTGCCGCCGTTGGCGATTTCAAATCGGCCCTTGCGCTGGGCGTGCGCCCCGGTGAAGGCGCCCTTCTCGTGGCCGAAGAGTTCGCTTTCCAAGAGCGTCTCCGGGATCGCGCTGCAATTGATGGCGATGAAAGGCCCGTCAGCGCGAGCGCTCCCCTGGTGAATGGCCCGCGCGGCCATTTCCTTGCCCGTCCCGCTCTCCCCCAGCAACAGAACGGGGGCGTCGGTGGTGGCCACCTTACGAATGGACTCGAAGACCGTCCGAATAGCCGTGCTGGAACCCATCATCCCTTCAAAGGTGTTGCCGGAAATCAAATTCTGCATCTGGCGGAATTCGACTTCCAGGCCGGCGACGTAAAAGCCGCGCCGGACCATCACCTTGAGTTCCTCCATATCGGCTGGCTTGGTCAAAAAGTCGTAGGCGCCGGCGCCGACAGCGCGCAGCGCGATGCCTTTTTCACCCTGGCCGGTAATGACAATGACCTTGGTGAGGCGCTCCATGGCGGTGATCTCAGCAAGGGTGGCCAGCCCTTCGTCCGGATCGCCCGGCAGCGGCGGCAGGCCCAAATCCAGGAGGACGACCAGGGGGCGCTCGGCCTGAAAGACCGCAACCGCGCTGGCCCTGTCCTCGGCCAGGATAATGTCATAGTCCGAGGCCAGACCCCACTTCATTTGAGTGCGAATCTCCTCGTCGTCATCGACGATCAGCAATTTATGCTTCATTTGGTCAGCTTCTGGATGGGCAATAACACGCGGAAAACGGTGCCTTTTTTCAATTCACTCTCCACCTCGATCCGCCCGCCATGCGCTTCGACAATCATCTTGCTCTGAAACATGCCGATGCCAAAGCCATTTTTCTTGGTGGTCTGAAAGGGCCGGAAGAGCGCCCGGCTCAAAAACTCCGGCGCCATCCCGCAGCCGTTGTCCGCCACCAGCAACACCGCCCAACCGTTGTTCTGGCTGGTTTCCACCCGCACCTCGCCGCCTTGCCCGACAGCTTCGGTGGCGTTGATGACCAGGTTGGTGACCACTTTGTTGAACTGCTCGGAGTCCAGAAGCAGCCGGGGACAAGGCCTGAGCTTCTGCACCAGGCTGACGCCCGCCGCGGGACGCCAATTGCTCAGGACCGGGGCAATCACATCGTTGAGGTCCGATTCGACAGGCTTGATTTGCAAGTCATGGCGCAAGCGGCTCAAGCGGCTGATCAATTGATTGATGTGGTCGCATGTCTTGGCCACCCCGCGCAGGGCGTCCTCGCGGAAAGCCGGGTTGTCGAAATGCACCGGCAGGTTCTGCAACATCAAATTGAGCGTCGATGCCGTGTTCTTCAAATCATGCACGAAAAAGGCCGACATGGTCTGAAAGGCCTCCAGCTCCTTGGCCTGGAGAAGCTTCTGCGACAGTTGCCCGTTGAGCAAACCCGCCGCCAACTGATCCCCCACGCACCGCAGCAGTTCAAAGTCCTGGAGCGAAAAAAAAACGCCGCCCACGCGGTCCGCCAGGGTGATCAAACCCAGCAACTCGCTCCCCGCAATCAGAGGCACGCAAACCCGCGCGCCCCCGCTGTCTCGAAACTGCATCGGGGTGCAATGCCGCAGCGCCGCGGCCCACGGCTCGCGGGAAGTCTCAATCTCGACCGGGTCGGGATGATCCTGCAAGGCGCGCAGAATCCCCGCCGCCTCATCCTTTTGCGGCTGCAATTCCGCCCCGCCCGCCGTTGAGAGCGAAGTCGAGGCGGCAAACCCCAGGCTCTCCTTCTTCTCGTCCACCAGCCAGATCGTCACGGAGAGAACCTGGAATATCCGCGAAATCAAGGTGACGCCGGCCTGGCACAAATCTTCTTGTCTGACCCGCGTGGTCGTCCCCTCAGTCAACGTCCGCCACACCGTCCGGTAATCGTAGAGCGGCCGCTGAAAATAGCGGCTGATAAAACGCCGGGTGTGCATCCGCGCCCGTTCCGAGAGCACCACCACCGTCACGGCGACCACCGCCGCCAGGAGCACGAACGCCCTTGCCTCCATGCTCCCATTGGAGCCAAGCCACGCCGCCAGCCGCGTGTAAACGCCCAGGCTCGCCAGATATATGCCAGCCACCAGCACCGTCAGAGAATTCCCAAATACCGCCCCCGACGGGAAGACAGCCACCTCCGAGACATCCCGGAAAAGCGAGCGCAACATCAGCAGGCACGCCAGCACCAGCGCGCCGCAATTCACCGGCGCCAGCGACGGATCCATCGTCCGCGTCGCCAGAGCCTGGCTGGCCGCGTAAGCCCGTACCGCGAACAGAAAGCCCAGCGCCAATATCATGAACTTGATGCGCCATCGCATCGTTCCCACCGCCGCCCGGAACGTGCGCTCCAGGTTCATCAACACTGCCACGCTCCACATCAAAAACAACGCGTACAAAACAACACCGGCCGCCTGCAAGTGAAAGACCCATTGCACGTTATCGTTCATATTCAGGGCGCTGATCATCTCCCCCCTCTCGTGAAACACCCACATCAGCCCCGCCGGCGCCACAAACGCCCCGATCACCGCCCACCGCCATCGCCGGAAAAACTCCCGATAACCACCCCGCGCATAGCTCAAACTGAACAGCAGCCACACCCCCGGCAGAAACGACATCGCCGTCAAACGGCACGAATGCCAGAACCAAGCCTCCCGCTCCACCAGGGAATTAGTCGCCAGGCCCAGGCACACGCTTTCCAGCGCCAGCAACCCCATCCCCGCCGCGAAGAACCAGACCGAGATCGACCGCCAGCCCCGGAACATCGCGATCAGCGCCACCGCCACCGCGCACGCGGCGCTGGCATAAGCAAGAGGGACGGCGGTGCTCATCGGTTTCGGGCTTTCTGCTGCATTCTCAGTTCAGGTCAGGAAGTAGTGCCCCATTCTACGGGCCAATTCCCGCCCGAAGCAATGAAAAACGCCAAGGGATGCATCTCAACAAGGTTGTGGCTGATCATGCGCGTGCCACCGGCGCTTCCCTCCGGTCGAAAACTGATAGTAAAAGGGCAAAAACTAAAGCCCCCTCACACAACGGAACCCAACGCCGTTGTTGACGGTGACGACCGGGACATCGACGCGAAGGGCGCACCGCACGTCGGCGGCGCTGCTGCCCCAACTGCCGCCGCGCAAAACACGGTAGCTCCCTGTTGTCGAGCCTGTTGGATTAGTGATTGTTGGTTGGCCATACGGCGTCCCATACCAACCCCAACACCACTCAAACACATTCCCAGCCATGTCGTAAAGTCCATAACCGTTCGGCGCAAATGATCCCACCGGACCCGGACCTGAAAGTACGTTGTCCGGCCCCAAATCATAGCTATAGCAGGAGGTGCAGCCACGGTATAGAGCCTGGCTTTCCGTAATGATGTTGCCCCACGGAAAACGGTTTCCAGTCAACCCGCCCCGCGCCGCCTTCTCCCACTCCGCCTCCGTTGGCAACCGATAGCCGTTCACCGTCAAGTTTTGATAGGCCGTGGCGCCATTGTCGCCATTCGTGAACACCTGCGTAAAACCCGCATCCGTGTAATACACCGGCGTCAAACCCGCCTGCTGCGACCGGGCGTTGCTCCACTTCACACAATCAAACCAGTCCACCGTCTCCACCGGATAATTCGTTTCCGTGCCCCCATTCGCACCCACATTCACAAAATTATAGCCGTGGTTCGTGGCATACGCGTACACGTTCGTCCACAAACCATAGTTGACCAGGTTCACGTCCATGTAAAAGGGCGATACCGTGATGGTGATGGGGGCGGCGTCCCCGATGTCAGGGTCACTGGTGTTGGCATTGTAGAAACTGCTGACAATGAAGTTCCCCATCAGGAACGCCCCCCTGGTATCGGCGCCATGCCCGCAGGAGCGGTGCTCTCACTCAACCGAAAATAACCGGACGGGGCGGCGTTGGTCACCACCACCGCCTTGAGGGTGACGGCGTTGCTGGCCGTCACCCAGCTGGGTGAGGCGAGATTGGTCGTCGCTTGCAACACATAATTCGTCGTGCTGCTGGCGGGCCAGTAAAGGACGGATTGCCCACCCGCCAAGGCGATGCCCAGATTGGTGACTTGCGAGAGGGCCGAATGAACCCCAGCCAGCAAGGCCAGGCCAACAAAACAATAGTGGAGCTTTGTTCTCATAAAATGATCGTTTAGTTTTCTTCATGACTCACGTTTACCCGATGGGCTGCAAGTGATGATGACGGATTGGACGCGGGGAGACAACAAGACAACAGCCTCCAATTTTTTGCTTTCATTCCGGGCGCGAAAGGGTTTGAATACTCGCGCATCAATTTTATGAAGTTATTCAACGCATTTCTGGCCGCATTATCGTGCGGTGTCCTGCTGGCTTTTCCTTCCGCCGCGCAGGATGCCAATAATACCTTGACTGACGCCGAAAAGGCGGCGGGCTGGCAGCTTCTCTTCAACGGGAAGGATGCCGGCGGCTGGCATAACTTCAGAGAGGACGGCATCCGCCCGGGTTGGACGGTGCGGGAGGGCACGCTGGTCTGCGTCGATCCGCGGCAGGCCGGGGACATCGTGACGAGCAATGAGTTCGATTGGTTCGAGCTGCAATTGGATTACAACATCTCCCACGCCGGCAACAGCGGCATCATGTATCACGTCACCAACAAAGGCTTCGCGATTTGGGCGACCGGCCCCGAGTTCCAATTGGAGGACAACACCGCCGCCGAGGACCCCGTTCGCTGCGGCTGGCTCTATGCCTTGTACCAGCCTCCCATCGACCCGGCCACCGGCAAGATTCTCGACGCGACAAAGCCCGTCGGCCAATGGAACCATGTGCGATTGCTCATCACGCCGCAAAAGTGCGAACATGAGATCAACGGAGTCAAATACTTTGAGTATGTGTTGCACAGCGACGACTTCAACAACCGCGTCGCCGGGAGCAAATTCGCCGCCATGCCCAACTTCGCCAGGGCCGACACCGGTTTCATCGGCCTCCAGGGCGATCACGGCTCCGTCGCCTTCCGCAACATCAAGATTCGCCCGATCAAACCCTGAGGGATCGCCTAGTTCAGCTCCGCCAAAAAGCGGTAGCCGACGCCCCGGACGGTGTCCAGGTGCTTGGAGACCGGGCCGAGCTTTTCGCGCAGCCGCCTCATGTGGGTATCAACGGTGCGGGTGTCGATGTGGCTTTCGTATTCCCACACGTCCCGCAGGAGTTGATCGCGGGATTGGACATGGCCGATGCGCTGGATCAACAGGGTGAGGAGCTTGAATTCGGTGGCGGTCAACTCGATGCGTTTGCCCTTGACCGTCACCAGATGGCGGGAGACATCGACGTTCAACGGACCGAAGATGAAGGCGGTCTTGGCTTGCGGACCGGCGTTCTGTTCGAGCCTTTTCTTGACGCGGAGCACCAGCTCGCGCGGACTGAACGGCTTGGGGACGTAATCGGTCGCCCCCAATTCCAGGCCCAGTATGCGGTCTATCTCGCTGGCGCGGGCGGTGAGCATGATGATCGGGATGGCGCTGGTTTTGGGATCGCGCCTGAGCAGCTTGCAGACTTCCAAACCGTCCATTTCCGGCAGCATCAGGTCTAGAAGGATCAAATCGGGGTTGATCGACCGGGCCTTGCGCAATGCCTCCGCTCCGTCCACGGCCGTGTCGGTCTGAAAACCCGCCTGTCCCAGATTATACGTGACCAAATCCAGAACATCCGGCTCGTCATCCACCACTAGAATCCTGGTTTTCACCCCCCTACAGTGGCCGGACTTCCCGCCCCAGACAACGGCGGAACCGTGACAAATTCGTTACAGTTTCAAGACGCCCCGCTCCCCTGTTGATAGCCCTCGATCAACTCCTTGATCCGTTGCGCGTCGCTTTTTCTATGACCGTGGCTGGTAATGGGGTCCGTGCCGCCCGAAGACTCGATGAGTATCTCCGACCAGATCAGCCCCGTGCGAATATGCACCGATGCCACTTTGTTGATCCCCACGCTCATCTCGTCCTTCTTGAACCACGATCGCTTGCGCCGCGCCACCGCTTTGTCCGTCACCTCGACGACGGTGGGAAAAAGATGATTGCCCCGGGTCCACCGGCTGGCTTGGAATGTTTCGCTTGGCATGGTGTTGATCTTTCTCAAGAGCGCGCTGGTGGACTTGCCGGGCACTTCCGGCAAAATCACAATTTTGACCCCCAGCCCTTCGAGCAATCGCCGTTCGTCCTGGTTGATCGTCTCCAGCGTGTAGTCGCCGCCTTTGACATACACATCGGGCCGGACGGCTTGCAGAAAGGCGCGGGCATCCAGTTCCGCGAAGACATGGACGGCATCCACCGACTCCAGCGCCGCCAAAACGCCCGCCCGGTCCCCCTCGGCATTGAGAGGCCTGCCCGGCCCCTTGAGCGCCCGCACCCCGGCGTCGCTGGTGACGCCGACCAGGAGCGCGTCCCCCTGGCCGCGCGCCTGCTGCAAATAGGTGACGTGCCCCAAGTGAAGCACGTCGAAACACCCATTGGTCACGACCAACTTCCGGCCGGCGCTCCGCAGCGCCTCCCGCCAGGGACCCAGCGCCGTGGCGTCCAATATCTTCTCCGCGAAATCCATCGACCCCATTGTGGCGGCGAAGGCCCCCCTCTGGCAATCCCTCAATGCGTCACGCGGCCAGGGCGTCCGATTCGGCCAGCGGACTTTCGCGCTCTTGAATCTCGACCCGCATTTTCCTCAGCGCCTCGTCCTGGATTTGGCGGATGCGTTCGCGCGACACACGGAAGCGCGCCCCGACTTCTTCCAGTGTCTTTGGCGCATCATCGTCCAGGCCAAAGCGCATCGCGAGAATGGCCGTCTCACGCTCGGTCAGCGTCGCCAGAGCTTCCCGCACCAGGGTGGCGTCGTTCTCTCTGAGCAATCGCTGGAAAGGCGCCTCCGCGTTCGGGTCCGCCACGACATCGGAAATCGGGTTCGGCTCGTCCCCGCCCAAGGGGGCATCGAGGGACACCGGGGCTTTGGAAGCATCGCGGTAGCGCCGGATGCGGCGAACGTCCAGGCCCAGATGTTGGGCGAGTTCGTGGTCCGTCGGTTCGCGGTTGTAGATTTCGCGCAACTGCAATTCGGCCCGGCGCATCTTGGCCACCCTTTCCACCACGTGAGCGGGCAGGCGGATGGTCTTGGATTGGTTGGCCAGCGCGGACATGATGGATTGTTTGATCCACCAGGCGGCGTAGGTCGAGAGCTTGGCCCCTTTCCCGGGGTCGAACCGCTCCACTCCTTTCATCAGGCCGATATTGCCTTCATTGATCAGGTCCAGCAGCGGCAGACCCAGATTCTCGTAATCGCGCGCGATCTTCACCACCAGCCGGAGATTGGCCGTGATCATCTGTTCGCGCGCCCTCCGGTCTCCTTTCTTGATCCGCCGGGCCAGTCGAATCTCCTCTTGCGGCGTGATCAATTTCACCTGCCCGATTTCGTTCAAATACAATTGCAGCGTGTCGCCGCGCGCCGGTTCCAGCGGCCCCGCCTCAGACGGCGCCGTGTCCAGACCGCGGGTTGAGACGCGCCAGCGCCGCCGCGCCCGGTCCGGGGCCGGCGCTTTGCGCGCCCTCTGCGTTCGTTTGCAAGATCGCGTTAACATAGGAATCGAACCACTGATATAGTTGACCGTTTAGTCGAATATTTATTCAAAAAAACTTCAAGCCGCCGCCGCCCGGCCGGTCTTCACTCCCAGCATGGCAAAAACACCGCGCGCCGTCTCGCGCAACACCGTGAGGTCGTTTTGAATGCGCGCCTGGGTCAGCAGGCCCTCGTAATAGGCCAGGATCATCCGCGCCTTGGCGGCCGGGTCGGGCGCATGCACCCACCCTCCCGCGTGGGCGTCCCGAATGGCCGATTCGAGGTAATGGCGCTTGGCTTCGAGTATCTCCTGGATTTTCCTGCGCAAACAGTCCTCCTGCGTGCAGATCTCGGACCCCAGCGCGAAAATTGGGCAGCCCAGGACGCGGCCGTATTTGCGCTTGATCTCAAGCTGAAAACGATAGCTCAACTCGCAGTATTGCCGCAGCCGCCGCAGCGGCGGCACGGTCGGGGAAAAAATCGCGTCCAGCTCCGCCCGGCGCGCCCGCCACTTGGCCTCGAAGGCTGCCGCCGCCAAGTCCGCCTTGGAATGGAAAAAATAATAGAAGCTCCCCTTTTTAACCCCGGCTTTCTCACAGATTTGGTCGATGGTGGTTTGTCCGTACGATCCGGTCCAAATCAATTCCAGCACCGCGTCCATCAGCCTGATCTTCGCGTTGCTTACCCGCCCCATAATCCCTTCCTTCGCATGGGCACCAGCACGAAGCCACTTTATCCCAGTTTACTAAATAGTCAACTACCGTTGAAGACGAGGTTAATAGCGGTTGGCATCCACCCGCCTCTGCAGGTCGCGAATCTGGCGCGCAAGGTCATCGACGTCATGTTTTTGGGCGGCGCTCGCATGAATGTCGTGGGATAAGCCGATTAGTTCGTTCAGCAAACCCTTGAGTTCCCCAGTGTCGAAAGCGCCGCCGCCCAGGGCGGCGCGGAGTTGATGGATTTCGTTCCGGGCCTCGCGTAGCGCCGGGGTGATCTCGCCGGCCGGAGTTTGGCTGGCTTGGGCTTGATCGGTGATGTCTTGAGGGCTGATAAGGCCCGCGTTGATTTCGGCAGCTTCATTGTGATCTGATTCAAGGGCGCCCGCTTTGCTTTGTTCGGCGCCAATGCCTATCTTAAGGTTCTTGATGCGGCCCTGAGTCTCAGTCGTCTCGCTAAGATTTTCTTCATATTCTTTCTTCGCGTTTTCGGCCTCGGAAGCGGCAACTGCCGCGGCGCTGGTCAGAGACGGAGCTTTGCGGCATTCCTGCTCAATGGCATGGGCTGGTTGAGCCTGACGTCGCTGCTCGGATTCCATGGTCGCCTTCATGGCATTCTGGAATTTGGTGAAGGCTAAGACGATCATTCCAATAGATGCGGTGAAGCCGTTGGCCATGAAGCGAACGATTCGACCAAGGCCGGGCACGGCCTCGGCTAGCCCGTGGATGGCGGCATGAGCTTCATCGGCTCCTTTGCCGAAGAGTTTGAAACTTTGCTCTCCTTCGAGGGCTGACTTGTCAGCGCCGGCGATGGCCGTCTGCGTGGATTCAAGCTGGTTTTGCAGGTCGCTGAAATCTTTGCCGAGGGCCTTGGTTTTGCCGATCTCTTTTTCAAGTTGCTCGGCCAGTTGTTTGGCGCCGGAGAGTTCGACTGGGGTGGTGATCTTGTCTTCAGAATCTGGCATAATCCTATGGAGTTGACCCCACTGATAAGAGATTTGGGACGAATTTGTTTAGAGCGGCTTCGCGCTGTTGGCAGGGGGTGCCGGGCTTTAATGCGCCAGTTTGTTTGTCCAAACAGTCCAGGTTGAGCGCCTGGCCGATGGGTCCGGCTACTTTGTGGATGGCGTCGCCGAGGCCCAAGGCGTATTGGGTTCGGATTGTTTGCCAGGCTCCGGGGGTGAAGCTCACGTAGCCGGTGACGGGGTCTAACTTACCCAGCTTTAGGCAGGCGTCCAGGTAGCCGGGTTTGCGCAAACTGGCTTTGGCTTGGAGGCTGGTTAAAGGGCGGATGAGTTTCACAAGCCCCTCCACAAGCCTCTCCTTCGCAGGTCCGCTTTCATCTCCCCCAACTCCTTGAGCGAAGGTGATGACAGCAACTCCCGCTTTAAGCCCGCCAGTCGCTGCAACTGCTTCAATTCCTCCTTCTCTTCGGAGCGAATCGTCTTTGTCGCCTTCTTCTCAATCAGGCAGCGCCGCCGCCTATTCGTGGCGCCCCAGTCCCGCGTGATGGCGACATAATCCGCCAAGGATTTTGGCTCGCCCTCACCTCGTTCCTCTCCCCCAGGGAGAGGAGGGACTGTTGGAGGCTCGCCTTCCGCCTTCCTGAGCATCTTGAGCAAGGACATCACCTTGTCTAAGTCTGCGCCTTTCAATTTGGCCAACTCGCGGGCAGGGATCTCAACCTTGGGATCGACGATTTCTGGCTGCGCCGTCGTGACCCAGGAGATGCTGACTCCATATATTTCGCAAAACTTGGTCAATTCCTCCGCTGAAACGAGTCGCCCCCCTGCCTCAACCTCCGAAATAGTTGGACGCTGAAATCCAAGCAGTTTTGCCACCTGACCTTGGGACAGGCCAGCATGTTCCCTCGCCGACCGAAGACGCTTGGCAATGGCAGCAGGGAGAGGAGGGATTGTTGGCGGTGTGGTACTCCTTTTTTTGTTTTTCATGGGTCTTCGTCCCCGGTGAAGGGGTCTTGATGGTTGCCGTAGCAGGCGCCTTTGTTCCAGCCGCTCGCCAGTGTTGGCTCGTGACAAGGGGCGAGGGGGCTGCCGGATACACAGGCGGCCACTAAGGCGGCTAATGTCGCGAAAGGGTTGACCGTGGTGATGGTCTTCAGTGGATTATTCAAGCATACATAACGGACAATCATCATGGGGCAGGCAGGGGAGCATGTGTTGTTTGGGGGCAACGCGGGAACGCCGGTTTCGATCCAGTCGCCGCCGCAACCGCCGATTTGGCCGCTGCATCCTTGAAGTATGATTGGGCGGTCGCAACTTGTATAGGCGGCGTTATTGAAAACGGTAGTTGCAACGTCGATGATGCTGTATTGGACGGGGATGTTGATGAAGTATTGGTTGCGGATAACGCCGGGCAGGCCATAGCCTGTAATTGAAAAATTATTACTACGGCAGGTGAGACCGCCGTATCCTGTTATTGAGCCGATTCCCCCCGAGGTTTGTGTACCGGCAGCGTTGAAATAGGCGTAGTCAACCCGGTTCCAAGCCAAAGCGTCCAGATCGTAATCAGCGACATAGGCGGCGACGGCGGTGTCGGAGTAGGTTCGGCATGTGCCTGAGCCGTGGACGGAATCGTCCGGGCTGGCTTTTACCCCGCGAATACTATCCGGGACGGTCGAAAGGCTGCCTATGTATGAGCCGCAGGGCATGGTTAGGCGGGAAGGCCGCTGGCGACTTCCGGGTGGATGGTTGGATTCATCGAAAAAGCCTTAGTTTCCGACCATTCCCGCACGCGTGCGGGAATGGTCGGAACGTGGTTGGATTCATCGAAAAAGTTCTTGTTTGCGGCACTGCTGGAGTTTTTCAATTGCCTTGGACGCCTCATTCAAACGCTCCATTGTTATTGCTTTGTAATCGCGCCCCCACTCTCTCTTTTTGAGATCAATTATAAGGTCTGTGAGCACGGAGTCTTTCTCCATGTCCGTCATTATCGTATGGCGCTCAGGATTTCTGTTCATAATTTTTGTTAGGCGGGAAGGCCGCTGTTGGGGTTGCCGCTCGTCTTATAGACGGGGCTGGCGAGCATGAGTTGGTAGGCTTGGACGCTCACGCCACTGCCGTCAAGGTAGCAGATCGGGACTTCCACCAATTTGATGTTGCCGGAGTAGCTTTTGGCGTCGGCGACGTCGAGCAGGATGTTGGTGACGCCGTTGGTGAGTTGAAGCGCGCCGGAACCCACAAGCTGCGCCAGGCCATAGATAGAGCCGCCTGAGCCGTACTGGACGTTGACCGTGGGAACCTCTTGCGATCCGAGGCCACCGTAGCTGGCCTGGCCGCTGGGGCGGAGGTCCTGCGTGATGCCGGGGAAGCCGCTGCCGGCGTAGGCGGAGGCGTTAGTCTGGCTGTCGGCCAGGTTGAAGTGTTGGGTGTTGACCAGGTCCTGCTGGACGCCACGCCCGCCGCCACGCTGCGCAACGTTGGTGGATGTCTGGCCGCCTGGGCCTTGGTTGACGCTGTTGCCCATGTTGCCGCCGATCAAATAGAAGGTGCGCGGGCCGCGGTTGGCGCGGTTCATGGCGACGATGTCGGCGGCATCGAGGTGTTTGGCGGGGCCGTAATCGACATGGGTTGCGCCTGCATCCCAATCCTCTTCGATCTGTTGGACGAGGGCTTGCATCGTGGCCCATTCGGGGTTGTTGCTGCCGATGAAGTTGAGGAGGTTGCCGGGTTGGATTTGGCCGGTGCATTCCGGCTCCTGGATGTCGAGTGAACCTTCAAAAATCGGCGCGCTTTCAAGGCGCAAAACGTAGCCGGCCAAACCGAGTGGAACAAGTTCGCTGGCGCCGACCAAGGTGATGGTTTGCGGGCTGCTCCAACCGCTGCTTGAAAGCATGATTAAAGTGGCGTGCACGCGGATTTCATGGCTCTGGGTTTGCTTGGTCTGCACCGTGCCGCCGGAGATCGTGGCGACTTCCTGGTAGGCCATTTGCGCGACAATGGTGGCCTGTTTGATGATGGGTGAGGCGGTGGAGATTTGTTGCAACCATGAGGGGATCGCATTGTCCTGGAGAATGTAACCGAATTGCCCGGAGCCAGTCCCGATATGGCTGGTAATGTCAGCGCCGGAATCGTCAAGGACTGTCACGCTGGAGCCGGAATAAAGGGCCAGCGCCGTGACGGTGGCGAAAGGTTTGTGGAGGAATTGCCACATCGCCAGCGCGGTCGCGTTCGTGGAACCCGGATAGGCGGGATCCGCCAATGAAATTGGCAGGCTGTTAATCACGCAAGAGATGCTGCTTCCACCTTCCATGTTGAGCGTGGCTGTTTTATTGCCGGAGAACCGCGCCATGTTTTCCAGAACCGCGCCAGCGCCGCCGGAGGAATAGGATAACCCGCTTCCCGGCCAGCCGCCCGCCAGGCTGCCGATATTTTTCAAGGCGCCGGCGACTCCGACGCCTTCCACGACTGAGCCGCCGACGTAAGCGGCGATGTCATGTAACACGCCGGTTTGCTGGTTGCCGTTGTTGGTCGTGGTGATGCGGAAGTTGAGATCGACCGCGGCCGGGATGAGGTCCGTGCGTTTGCGGGCATTGGTGGCTTTGACATAACAAGGCCCGGTGGGACCTGCCAGGACGCCGGAGTTCTGCGGTGGGAATGGGAAATTGACTGTGCCCAAGGCATTACCAGCCGGGCCGCCGTCGCGGGTGCAAATGCGCAAGGTTGGCGGGGTGACGACGACGCCTGCGCCGTTGACGACAACCAGGTCGTAGTCGGTGTAAATGACCACGCTGCCCATGAACGCGGCGAGCCATTTGGCTTCGTAGTTGATAGCCTCGGCGCAAGTGATGTCGTTGACCGTGTTGAGCGGGGCGCGGAGCACTGAGCCGAGTTCGGCTCCAAGAAGCGTGGCCGTGGCGGCGGCTCCCGTGCCGCTCATCGCGCCAGTCTTGCCGGACTGCGCGAAGCCAGGCACGTAATCGGGCACCACGCAGGCGGCGGTCCCGGAGAGGCTGGCAACCAAGTCCCAGTTGACGCCGTCGTTGGCGGTCGTGAGAACGTCAAAGGCGAATTGGTTGGCTCCCTTCTCCAGGTTGCTGACGCCTATCGCGTATTGCACGATCTGGATGAGGGTCTGGCGGATGCTCATCAGGTTTGTCGCGCTGCTGCCCGCGACGGTGTTCTGCGGGCCGATGAGAGAATTCACGCTGAGGCCGAGGCAGACCTGGTCGCGCCAATCGGCGACGTTGGCCGTGCCGTTCCACGTGGCCCAGAGTTGGCGGAATTTGACGCGCGTGAGCCATCGTTCCCAGATGCCAAGAAAGCTGTATTGGAAGAATTCGCCAGCCGGGGTGATGATGCGTTTTGGATCGGCGGCCCATCCAATGAAGCGGATTTGGCCGCCCGTGAATTGGGAGCAGCCGCTGACCGGCAGCCCGGACGGGAGCGCCGGGGCGGAGGCGATGCGGCCGCTGCGGATGATGATCTGGGCGTCGTAAGGGAAGGGTTGGGCGGAGTCGGCGGCGGTCGTGGCAATGGTGAGCGTGACTTTGTCCTGGGACTGGTTGGACCACTGCTTGCTCCCGGCGGTGATCTGCCGGTCGGCAAAGGTGAGTTCAATGCCGTTGTATTGGAGCGTCCAGTAGGTCATTTCGGGTTTTTGCTTTTAATCCAAACAATCGTTTGCTTATAGGCCATGAAGATTAGCCCCAAGATGGCGGCTAGACAACCCAATAAAACATGATACCAGACTTGCTTTTCCCCTTCGTATTCTTCGCGCTGGATTTCGTCATTGGTTTCCATGGACTTGACCAATTGTTTGTCGGGCCGAAGGCGACCCAGTTCGTGTTGACATAGACCAGCCAGAGCGTTGAACCAATAGTGTTGGCGCTCACGCTGGAAAAGGGGCCGTTGGTTTGGAGGAATATACACTGGAGGCTCGCGGCATTCGTGACGCGCAATTGCTGCCCACCGACCGGAACAACAAACTTGTATTCCTCCCCGGCTGCCGGGCTGGCGGGCAGTTCGTAAAGTTCGGCGCTGGTCGCGTTGTAAAAGGTCTTGTCAACGTCGGTGGAACTCACGATCTGATATGTGCCGCCGGATTTATTCACACAAGTTTCCTGCGCGGTGATCGTGGTGTTGTAGGCGGAAAACCCATTCCCAAGCGTTATGGCAATCGGGGTATGGGCAGAGTTGACGCCAAGAAGCGTGCTGGTCAACGATTGGAACACAGGCGCATTGGTGAACGTGGCGCTGTTAAAGTAGAATTGACTAGGACAAGAGAAGGTGCCGTTAAGAAAACCACCGCCGCCGCCGATGTGAAGGGAATCCAACATCCCCGTGGCTTTCCCGGCCACGTTAATCATCGACCCGCCTTGAACGCTGCCGTTGACGCCCGGTGCTTGGAGATTAAGGCCATAAAAGTTGGTGACGATGCCATTGACCTGAACGTCGGCTGACGACCCTCCCATCATGTCATATTCGTTAATGTTGCTGTTAATGACATCCCTCCACTGCATCCGTGCCCAGTGCCCGCTGGTGTTGACATTGTTCGTTCCCCAAAAGTCGATGCTGTTAAAGCTGGCGTTGCCTCCTCTGGTATAATTGTCATTAAACGCAATCCCACTTCCGTTCCCGGAAGCTTCACTTCCATAAGTGCGGGCAATCATCAACACGGGATCGCCGGTGGTCATGTTGGATTGATCACCCCGATAAATCGTGCCGACGTTCGTGAGCACATTTCCCGCGCCGTTTATGGTGGAAGCCCAAGGAGTCTGGGAACCACCACCGCCTCCGGAGCCGCCCGTGAAAAGGACGCCATTGGTGTAAATCTGGCCATTGTTGGAGATGATGATGGAGTTGCCGTTTGTCCAATTAAACGTCATTGAATTGCTGGTAAAACCGTAGGAGGCAAAGCCGTTTGTGAATGGGAACCAGGGGGTGTTGGAGATCTGGCCGGAGGAATTGGTCAGGATCGCAAGGGGCATCGCGGCGGCGGGGACTGTGCCGGTGTTCAAATACGAGGCGTTGAGAGATGAACCGGCGTTCAAGAAATAGTTGGAATTGGCCGTGCCTTGAACAGCGAGCGCATTCGTGACGGCCGTGCCCTGGACAGCGTGCGCATTGGTGACGGCCGCGCCTTGGACAGCGAGCGCATTGGTGACCGCCGTGCCTTGGGCGGCGAGTTGAGCGGGCAAGACAAGTGAGGCGAGCGAGCATGGATACCATTGGACATCGGCATTCGTTCCGTCATGCGTCTTAATAATCGCTCCCCAACCGTTCGGAACGACGAGGTTTGTCGTCGCCGTCGCCTGATTGGTGAAAAAAGGGTGTGGACTTCCGGCTATGCATACCGAGAGCGTCGCGGGCGTGTTTGATCCCTCATTCTCGACGCACCAATACAGGCCGCCGTAGAGAGGCCCGATGGGGTTTCCCGCACTGCGGTCAAAGTAGTTCAGGCCGACAGTCGCGTTAATGTTTATCCAGCGAGTCCAATTTGTAATGCCGGGAAAAATCGCCGGAAACGTGAGATTGGGCAATATGACCTGGCAGTTGGTTCCGGTGACGCCGGGGTTGTCTATGATCCGCCGATCCGCCATTGTCGCGTTGTAAATCACCGGTGAAGCAGATGAGCTAAACGTGATATTCGTGAAATTTTCCCAAATTCCCGGAGTTGAGAGGGTGGCATCGGCCATCCAGCGGCTGGTAAAGTTATTCGAATTTCCGCACACGACCTGAAGGTCGTCATATTGGGGATGTAAAAAACTCATCGGCATCACATCCATCACCTCTGGGTAGGAGCTCACCGTGCCAGTCAGGGCGCCAAAAACAAAGGAGCCGGGCGCGGCATTTGCAGGCTGTGGAAACTGGACCATCCCAGATAAAGTCATCGGCTCAGAACTATTTGGGCCAGCAATGCTGTTCACCGTCAGCGTCCCCATCTCCTGGAGGTTAGTCGTGACCGGAAAGTAAAGCACCTGGTTGCTCGATTGACCATTGTATAGTGTGACATTTCCGTTCGCGGTACCGCTGACGTTGCCAGTGAGGTTGCCGGTGACGTTGCCGTAGAGATTGCCTGCAATTCCGTTTTGCACCTGCAAATTGTTGAACCAGGCAGAGCCGTAGTCGATGATTTCGGAGGCGACTGAGAGGATGCCTGAGCCTGAGCCGGGAGAGCCAGTGACCCAGATATTCGAGGCGATGAAACCGGTGTTCGTGGTGGCGCCAGAACTGCCGAAATTATTTGTGACAACTTTGGCAGCGACGGAGAGTGTATAAGTGACCGGAGGGCCGATGTTTGTCACCACGTTGATGCCGTTGCCAGAGACGGGCGCTCCGCCGCCGGAGCCGCCAGAGAAGCCACCGGCGGTCAGGGCGGCGGCGATGCCGGCTTCGTTTTGGGTCCAGAGATCGGCGGGGGAGATGAGGTTGCCATTGACGTCGGTGAAGACGCCGAAATACCAGGAGGGCTGGATGTAGCTGGGGGAAATGGGGCCGTCATAGACGGTGATCGGGGCTTCCAGATAGGTGACGACGCGCGGGATGCTGTCGGTGGTGGTTGCGAAGAGGCGGAGCCAGAAGCTGGCGCTGGGTTGGCTGTTCAACGAGATGCTGGTCTGGGCGTCCGTGAAGTTGAACTCAGCGGAGTAGTTTGTGGTGCCGGAAGGGTTGTTCGACCACTGGGCGGCGGTCAGCGTGTTCGTATTGAAGTAAGGGACGGAAAGGACATTGGTGACGCTCAGGAGCATTTGCGGTGGGTTGGTGTCGTTTTGCGCGCCAAAGACAGCCAGGGAAATGCTGGTGAAGCGGCTCAGGTTGCTGTGCAGGATGCCGTTGTCAAATAGCGCCACATCGAAGGTGGTAAAGTCGCCGCGGATGAATTGGACGCTTTGCTGGGTATTGGAGTCGGTGATGGACGGCGCGTAGCGGAAAGCGGAGTCACCGCTGACGCGGATCGGGGTTTGGGCGGAGGCCTCAAGCAAAGACGCGAAGGCGCAAAGGAGAACAAAAATAGTGCGTGATGCCGATTTCTTCGTTTTCATGGAATGAGGCTGTAGAGGGATGGCAAAAGTAAGGTGTAGCGGAAGAGGCAGGTCTGTCCGTTTTCTTCAATGGGGTCGCAGAGGGTTAGGAACGCGGTTTTGTAGTAGCGGGTGAATGTGGCCTGGTTTGTCTTCTGGAGGATGGTCAGTTCGCCGGCGCGGATGATGGCGGCGCGGCCGCCGATGAAGTCCTGGCAGGCCGCATAGGTCGCAAAGGTGTGGACCACGGTGAAATCCCACTTCACGTAGGGGTTGAAGCGGTCGGCCATGAAAGGGGCGGCGGCGCGGATGACGTTGGTGTTTTGAAAGAGGCGGGCGGAGGCGGGCCGGAAGCCTTCCTTGCACCAATCCGGCAGTGGACGCTTGTTTTCGTCGTAGATGACGACGGGTTGAGCGCCGCTGCCGGAGGGACTTAGCGAGACTGTGCGCATGGGGTCGGGGCGGCTCCGCGGGAGCGTCGCCCTGCCGGATTATTTTGTCGATGGGGGCGTGGCGGCCGACTGCGCCAAGATGAGTTGGACGTGGGCGATAGCCGTGCGGATTTCCCCCAGGGCGATCTGCTGGCGTCCGGGATCGAGCGAGGCAACCTCGGCGATGGGGGCGCGGGCTTTTAAGGCGGCGTTATATGCCGTTTCGGCCTCGGCGACGATCTGAATGGCGGTTTGTTCGCAGTCCTGGAGTTTTGTCAATAAGGTTGTGATCATTTCAAGTGCAGAGTTAGGAGTTAAGAGTGCAGAGTTTTATTATGCGAGTGTAAGGGGCGCGGTGGGAGTGCTGCCGGCGCCGATGTTCAGGGTGCTGACCCAGCCGAGTTCGCCGAGACGCAATGGCTTGCCGCCAAAGACGTAACCGGCGCTCTTGAGGGCGGCGCCCGCGATGGTGATAGTCATGCTGCTTGAGCCTGTGATGATGAGGCTGGCGGCATTGGTGGAAAGGCGGTAGCCGCCCGCGGCGCCGGTTCCCTGGGCGTAAAGGGCGGTGGAGATTTGGGCCATGGTCGGACCGAGGGGTTTGCATTTGGCCATGACACGGTAGCTGGTGACGCGGAAGGCGCGCGTGCGGCCTTGGATGATTATCGGCTCCAATTTGAGTTCATGGGAGATGGTCCATTTGTCCTGCGCTTGAAAGCTGGTCCAGCCTGTGGCGGATCCCCATGCGGCGGTGAATTCCTGGCGGCCAAGGACGGCGGTGCCGGGAACGGCCGGGTTGGTGTAGCTGACGCCGGTGGAGAGTGTGTAGTAGGCATTGGCCGTGGTCGGATCGGCGCCGAAGGGTATGAGTCCCCAGATTTCCATCGGGCCGAGGACCGGGCCGTCAACGCCGAGTTCGAGGTCTGGCATCTTGCCGATCATGGCGCTGGCTATGGCGATTTCGTCCCCGTTGTTTGAGAGCCAGTTGCAGGGGACGGCGGTCGCGCCGGGATAGACTGTGCCGACGGCGGCGGAGAGGTAGGGAAACAGGGTTGTCAGGGCGGCGGTGTCGTAAAACAGGGGGCGTCCGGTTGCTTTGACGATGAGGTCTTTATAGATTTCATCCACGTCGCCGTAGAGGGAGGTGGAAATGACATCGGTGACCGAAGCGGTCTCGACGGTGGAGTCTTCGGCGAACTGGATGTTTTGGGAGTTGAAGGAGGCGTAGGCTGGGCCGCCTGTGAGTTGGGTTCTGGTGACGCTCATAATTAGAGTTCAGAGTTCAGAGTTCAGATTAGGGTGAGACTGCGCTTTGGATCATGCTGCCAACGGCGGCGGCGGCGTTCCAGGCGGCGGCACGGACGATTACGCCGCTGCCAACGGCGATTGGCGCGGAATAGACCTGGCAGCCGATAAGCTCGCCGCCTGGCAGGACTGTGCCGGGGTTTCCGGGTCCCGGAAAGCTGCCGTCGATGGCGAAATAGAGAGCGCTGCCGCCGCCGGGCTGGCGGTCGGTGAGCGTTAATGTGTCGCCGTTTGAAAAACTGATCGCTGGGGAGGCGCACTGTTGCAACGGCTGAAGGCTCAAGGTGGCGTTGAGGGTCACTTCAAGAGGGTGTTAGGGAATTCGA
>PLGF01000020.1 GCA_003138485.1 Verrucomicrobiales bacterium
TCGGCGGGAGGCCGACGGGTGAACCTTGGACGTTTTATTGCCGGATTCAGAAGCCAACCCTGAAAGGGATTGGATAATTCAGCCCAGGGTTGCGAGGAACGAGCTACCCTGGGTAAGCATGGCAAAATTGAAGCCAACCCTGAAAGGGTTGAATCAAGGGCTTGCCGAACGGCATTTCTGAAACGGATTCAACCCTTTCAGGGTTGATGAAACTTTCTTTGGATCATCCAGCCCAGGGTAGCTCGCTGCTCGCAACCCTGGGCTGAGTGATTGCAATCCTTTCAGGATTGCCTGGCAGAGCACGATGGGCGGCGCCACTGGCTGATCCAACTTGAGATCTTTCACACAGAGCATCTTTGCCAAAATGTCCAAACTCCAGCCGCCGGCGGGACGCCGACGGGTGCGGTCCAGACGACCGTGCTCCCGCGGTTGAAGATTGGTGTTTCAAACCAAGCGGCGTTGGCGTAACGTGACGCTGTGCCGACAGAAAACCAAGTTGGCCAGCGTGCGTCCGGTCTGTGGAAGATCGCGGGAGCGATTCCGGTAGGCTCCTTTTTACTCCTGATGGCGCTTTTGATCGGCCACGATTCACGCGTCGCGCTGCGGTCGCCGATTTTGCTCGCGGCCCTGAACACCCTCATTCATGGACCCATCCTCCTGGCCGTGGTCCTCATGGCGACGCGGAGCTGCCGGACGACTGGCTCGCTATTGTTCCTGATGATGGGGTGCGGGGCTTTGATTCGTGGTTTCAGCGCCCTGATGGCGGCGTGGGTGATGCCGTCGTCTGGCAACCCGAATTCGATCGTGGCGCTGCACGACGTGTGTTCTTTGCTTGCCGGCATCTTTCACCTGGCGAGCGCGCACTTCCTGCTGGCCGATCTGGCCGGGACACGTCCACCGGAGACCCGCCTGCGGCACTTGGGTATCCTGTATTCCGGGATCATGGCATTGGTGTGCGTAATCGCAGCGCTGGCGGTTTGGGGCATGCTCCCTGCATTTTTTGTACCCGGCGTCGGACCGACATTGCTTCGGCAATTTGTATTGGGAGGCGCCATGTGCACGTTCGCGGTATCCGGGTTGGTATTCGTAAGTGTTTATTCCGCGACGAAGACAGAGTTTGCCTATTGGTATGGGCTGGCGTTATTGCTGATTGCCGCCGGACTGGTCTTCGTTTTGTCTCTGAAGACGGCTGGGGGAACGCTGGGCTGGGTGGGCAGAAGCGCGCAGTCTCTTGGGAGCATCTATTTCATTTTTGCGCTGCTGGCAGGAAGAAGAGAAACAGAGGAAGCGCGTGTGAGCAGCACGGCCACAACCCGATGGGGGCTTTGGCCGTATTTGGAGCAGAAGGTGAACGAGCGGACCCTGGCGCTTGAAAAGGCGAACGAAGACCTGCGAAAGGAAATCGCCCGGCGCAAGCTGACAGAACAGACCTTGCAGGAAAGTGAAGAACGATATCGCCAACTCTTCGAGGCGGAGTCCGACGCCATCTTCCTGGTGGATTGGGAAACGGAGCGATTGATCGACGCCAATCCCGCCGCGCTGAAGTTATACGGTTACTCCCGGCAGGAATTCCGCTGGCTGAAAGCCCCCGACTTATCCGCTGAGCCGGAGAGGACCAGCAATGCCATAGCTGAACGCCAGCCGTTCACCTCCTTGCACCGGCACCGCAAGAAAGACGGCGCTGTTTTTCCAGTCGAGATTACTCGCAACTTCTTTCGCTTGCACGGGCGCGACGTGCATGTGGCCGCCATACGCGACATCACGGAGCGCAAACGGGCCGAGGAGCGAATCAGCTGTCTTGCTGCCATCGTGGAGTCCACCGACGACGCCGTCATCGGCAAAACGCTCGATGGAACTGTCCAGAGTTGGAACCGGGGCTCCGAGCGGGTTTATGGCTACACCGCTGGAGAAATCATTGGCCGCCCGGTTTCGGTCTTGGTTCCCGCCTCCGGCCGGGAAGAACTGGAGAGAATAATGGCCCGTTTGAAAGCGGGCCAGGCCGTGGAGCAATTCGAGACCACCCGTTTGCACAAGGACGGACACCTGATTCCGGTGGCACTGACGATGTCACCCATCAAGGACGCCAGCGGCCGGATTGTCGGCGCCTCGGCCATCGCTCGCGACATCTCCTGGCGCAAACGCGCCGAGGAAGACTTGCGCCGCTCAGATACGAAGTTTCGCACTCTCTATGACTCGACCAGGGACGCGGTAATGCTGCTGGGCGAGAACGGCTTTTTCGACTGCAACCCGGCGACCCTGGCCATCTTCGGTTGCACTACTCGGGAGGAGTTCTGCTCGAGACACCCCGCCGATCTGTCGCCGCCGACGCAGCCGGACGGCACGGATTCCCGGACACTATCCAATCAGCACATCGCCATCGCGATGGAAGAGGGCGGCCACCATTTCGAGTGGGTGCATAAGCGGGCCGATACGGGCGAGTCCTTTGCGGCGGATGTGCTGCTCAACGCGATGAAACTGGATGGCAAACGGGTCCTGTGTGCGACCGTACGCGACATAACCGAGCGCAAACGGGCCGAGAAGAGGATGCAGATGTTCTCTCAAGAAATTCTTGCGGCCAGAGAGGGGGAAAGAAAACAGGTATCGTCCGTTCTGCACCATGATGTGGGTTCGCTTGCAGTAGGGCTTTCAGCCTATTTTGACGCGATTGAAGAGGACCTGCGCTCAGGGAAAACCGGGCAATCGCTCAAGTGGCTGGAGCGGACCCGGGATTTGTTTGACAAATCCATGATCCGCCTCAAGGCGCTGGCCGTTGAACTTCGGCCGCCGGAGCTTGACATCCTGGGGCTGCGCGCCGCCTTGAGCCGGTATTTCTCTCAAATTTCAGAGCACCGCGGCATCCAGATTCAACTCAGAGAAACCCTGGGAACAGAGCCGGTGCCGGCACACGC
This sequence comes from Verrucomicrobiales bacterium, assembly GCA_003138485.1. Taxonomy (GTDB): domain Bacteria; phylum Verrucomicrobiota; class Verrucomicrobiia; order Limisphaerales; family Palsa-1400; genus PLGF01. The sequence goes on from PLGF01000020.1 coordinate 2,910, forward strand.
CGCCACGATCCTGTTCCGGGTTGCGCAGGAAGCGCTGACCAATGCCATCAAGAATGGTGGCGCCAAGCGGGCGGATGTGGACATCCGGACATCGAACGGGCGAGTCAGTCTGACCATTCGTGATAACGGAAGCGGATTCGATGTGTCCCAACAAATGGCGTTGGCAGAATCAAAGATCGGCCTCCGCGCGATGAAGGACATGGCGACTTCCATGGGAGGCGATTTCTCCGTTGAATCCGAGCCAGGCAAAGGAACCACGGTGCGCGTGATCCTGCCGATGGAGAGCGCGGACTTGGAATCCAACGGAAGCGCCGTGCGCGGAGAAACGACTGCACAAAGCCCTGCGATCCTTACCGCCGCCCAAAGAGCGCAACCGGAGAAAGGCGGCGGCGCATGAGCATTCGTGTCGTCATCGCCGATGATCATCCGGTGGTCCGGGACGGATTGCGTCTGGCCATTGAACGGAACGGAAAAAACATCGTCATTGTCGGCGAGGCATCCGACGGGATGGAAGTGATGGAGATCGCGCGGACCAAACCTGTTGATGTATTCATCCTGGATATCACCATGCCGAAGCTGAACGGGATCGAAACCGCCAGGCAATTGCTCAGGGTGGTCTCAGGCGCGAAGATCATCATGTTGAGCCTGCACGACGTAAGAGCCATGGTGGAGGAAGCCATGGCGATCGGGGTGCGGGGCTATCTGGTGAAGGAGACAGCGACACGGAACTTGGTTGATGCCGTGACAGAGGTCCACGCAGGAGGCTACTACCTCAGCCCAACAATCGCCCATTACCTCGTTGAAACGTGTCAGATGGGCGAAAACGGCTTGCGGAAGCACGTCGGCGCTCCGTTTGATCTCACCGGCCAGGAGCGGAAAGTGCTGCAACTCATAGCTGAAGGGAGCAGCACCAAGGAAATCGCCGCCGTGCTGGGACTCTCCTTCAATACCGTCCACACGCACCGCAACCATGCGATGGCCAAATTGGGACTCCACAAGCAGGCCGACCTCATCCACTACGCCATCAAGGCTGGCATAGCCAAGCTTTAAAGCGTGTTTTAAAAATACGCTCTTAAAAACCCAGCCGCTGCAATAACCTCAAAATTCGCCTCATCTCACCTTTTGAGGTTATTTCTCTCCGCGCCGTGTCGTGGAATAATAGGGACGGAACAAAAACCGAGTTTATGGATTCAACGATGGCCGATGAAGGTCTAAAGAAGCGGTTCGGGCTTGCCATCAAGCGCTGGCGCTCCCAAACCGGAATCTCACAGGAAAAGCTGGCCTTCCGCTCCAAGCTGCATCGCACATATATATGCGACATCGAACGCGGGTCCCGAAACCCCACTTTGCAAAGCATCGGCAAGCTGGCCCAAGCTTTGAACGTCTCGCTCTCTGTCCTTTTGCAAACGGTGGAAACGTCCACGGAGGACAGGCATGTCAAAAATATCGTTGCGGAACTCAAAAAAGAGTCTGTGGCAAACCGGCTCAAGGCGTTATAGCACCATCTCATGTCACTCATAGTCAGCAATTCCTTCTCGCATCACCTTATGTCACTTCTAGTCAACAATTTGCAACGCTTTTGGGGGATGATTCCCCTTGCAAATCAGCGGCCTGACTTTACATTGGTTCCGTTGTCACTGAAATCATCCGGTTCGTTTCGGGAAATAGAGATGTTGATATCTAAAAACACGCGTACCGCACAGAAAGGAAAAACATGAGCGTACATTTTTTCGATTTCCCTTGCATTAGGCGCGCAGTTCATCTAGTGTAGTGCCGGGCAGGGGAATCATTGAAGGCGAGGATGAGAGAGCACATCGTGGCGGGTTTGACATCAGCGGGTTCGAACGGATCGGGGGGTTCGAACGCGGCAGGGCGGGTTTTATTTCACATTCCAGTCATTCACAGCCAGGCGGAAATGGGCAGCCTCAGCCCAACAATTCAAGCGATTACGGTGCGGAAGCTGGGCGCCAAAGGGTGGGAACGCAACGTGAGTTTGATTGACGGCATCTGGACGCAAATTGAACAAGCGATCGACAATTGGTCGCCCCCCTACCAGAAAGTGCGCCTCTACCAGGATGGATTGCCCGTGTGCGGACGGGAACTGGAGATAGTCTCGGAACTGGCCAAGGCCGGGAGCCGCAACCACCAACTGCTGCTGCGCTTGAAGGAACGCGGCGCGACGCTGATGGGGACCGAATCGGCCGACCTGCTGGTGCAGGAATATCATTTCGACAAACAACTGCTGGCGGCCGGCGGCGCGGCAAAAACCGCGCTCTGCGAAGCCCGGCAACAGGAGACCAGCCGTTCCCTGCTCAGCCGCCGTGACCAAGCCATCGCCGAACGCATCAACCACACGCTGTGCGCGGGTGAAATAGGTTTGTTGTTCCTGGGAATGCTCCACTCCATCGATCGCTGGCTGGCCCGGGATATCCAGGTCACTCATCCCCTTTTTCGGCCGTCTTCAGGAGGGCGCCCATGACCATGACCCATGAAAAGAGCCGGGTGCTGATTGTGGATGACGAGGAGCCGATCTGCAAATTGGTGTCCTGCTTGATGGAGCAAGAGGGGTTTGAACCGCTGTCGGCGCCGGATGGAAAGACGGCGCTGGACCTGCTTCGCACCGCGTCGCCGGACACGGTGATATTGGACCTGGGGCTGCCGGATTTGGACGGGCTGGAGATTCTCAGACAGGCCAAAGCAATGGATGAGGACCTGCCGGTGGTGATATTGACAGCCCATGCGAAAGTCCACGGCGCGGTGGAGGCGATGAGGGCGGCGGCATTTGATTACCTGGCCAAACCCTACGACCACCGGGAACTGGTGCGGGTCATCCGCCGGGCATTGGCACACAGACAACTGAGCTTGAAGATCCGAGCACTGGCCTGCCGGTCCAGCGCCAGCCATGATCTGACGGAGCTGATGGGTCCCAGCGAGACGATCGGGCGGTTGATTGAAGACCTCAACCGCGTCGCCAAATCCAACTTCAGCGTCGTCATCATTGGGGAAACCGGCTCCGGCAAAGAAGTGGTGGCGCAAGCCATCCACGCCAGCGGCCCGCGCGCCAAAGGCCCCTTCGTGCCGGTGGACGCGGGCGCGATTCCAGAGACGCTTTTTGAGGCGGAACTGTTCGGGCATGAGAAGGGCGCGTTCACGGGCGCGACCAGCCGCAGGCCGGGGCGGTTCGAGCAGGCCAACGGGGGCACGCTCTTCCTGGACGAGATACTGAACATGCCGCTGACGGCGCAGGCCAAAGTGCTGAGGGCGCTGCAAGAGAAGTCGTTTTGCCGGGTCGGGGGGACGCAGCCTATCAAGATTGACGTGCGGGTGCTGGTGGCGGGCAACGAGGATTTGGACGCGGCGATGGCGGCCGGGCGTTTGCGGGCGGACCTGTTCTACCGGTTGAACGAGTTCACACTGAGGATTCCGCCGCTGCGGCAGCGCAAGGAGGATTTGCTCTATCTGGCGAACCGGTTCATGAATTTGACAAACCAGGAATTGAACAAGGCAGTCAATGGATTTTCCGAGCCAGCCGTCCGCGCGCTGCTCAATCACCCCTGGCCGGGAAATGTCCGGCAACTGCGTTCGACCATCCGGCGGGCCGTGCTGCTGGCCGGCGAGATGGTGACCGAACAGCATCTGGATATTCTCCAGGAGAACAATGAGGCCTGGCGGCGGGCGGCCGCACCCGCCAAATTGCAAGACACGTCCGGCGCCGAGCTTTCGCTCAAGGAAATCGTGGCGCAAAACAGGTCGGTCGTGGAACGCGAGGCCTTGCTGCACACGTTGCGCCAGACCGGCGGCAACAAAGCCAAGGCCGCCCGCCTGCTCCGAGTGGACTACAAAACGATTCAGACGAAAATCAAACGCTACGGGATCAACCCCTCTAAAGATACTTAATGAAGGAAAAACCTATGAAGAAGACCTCGAAAAAAAATGAAACCCAAACCGAAGCCGGCGGCAGTGTCGGCGGCATCCTGTCGGGACTGGCCGGCTTGGTGGGAAAGCTCAACGAACTGGCGGAAGCGGGCGGCGAACTGCAACGCGAAGGGGAAATTCACGGCGCCGGCAAAGGAGTGAGAGGCATCTACGGATTCACGGTGAAGGTCGGCCTGGGAGACCAGGGGGCGCGCGTCGAGCCGTTCGGAAACATTCGCACCGACAAGGCCACCGGACGGGCGGTTGTGGAGGAAATCCGGGAACCAGTCGTGGACGTGTTCGAAGAAAAGGACCATCTGTTGATTGTCGCCGAGATGCCGGGGATCGGCGCGGCGGACGCGCGGCTGGAGGTCAAGGACGACGTGCTGACCATCACGGCGGCCAAAGGCGACAAGAAGTACCGCAAAGAGGTGCTGTTGCCGGGGAGTTATCCGAAAGAGAAAATGACCCTGTCCTGGAACAACGGGGTGCTGGAAATCAAGTGTGTCAAGTGAATCTATTCCGGCTTATGGAAAAAACGAAACCGGCGCCCCTCAAACTCAAAGTCACCGAGGCCATCGGCAAAGACGTCGGCCGGGCCTTGGCGCGCATCGGCCCTGAAGACTTGGACCGGCTGCAAACGGCCATAGGGGATTGCGTCGAAGTGGCCGGCAAACGCGCCACGGTTTGCAAAGTCATGCCCGCCTACAAGGAACTCCGGGGCCAGTCGCGGGTGCAACTGGACGGCCTGACGCGCGAGAACGCCGGGGCCGCGCTCGACGAGTTTGTCCAGGTCCGAAAAACGACGGCGCGCCCGGCGCAGAGAATCGACTTGACGCCGCTGACGACAGCGCCCGACAGCCGGGACCTGCACTACATCGGCAGCCTGTTGGACGGCTTGCCGGTGCAGGCCGGGGACCGGATCCGGGCGGCGCTGTTTGGAAGCCGCTCGGCGGATTTCAAGGTGGAGAATACGACGCCGCGCGGTCCGGTGCTGATCTGCCCGACGACCGAACTGGTGATTGGCAAAACAGAAGTCAGGGAGCGCGCCCGGCTGGCGGTGCCCTACGAAGACATCGGCGGCCTCAAGCCGCAAATGCACCGCATCCGGGAAATGATTGAATTGCCGCTGCGTTATCCCGAAGTGTTCGAGCGGCTGGGCATAGACGCGCCTAAAGGCGTGCTGTTGCACGGTCCGCCCGGCTGCGGCAAGACACTCATCGCGCGGGCCATCGCGCATGAAACCGAGGCGCAGTTTTTCTCGGTGAGCGGGCCGGAAATCATCCACAAATTCTACGGGGAGAGCGAGGCGCATCTGAGGAAGGTATTCGAGGAGGCGACGCGCCAGGGGCCCAGCATCATTTTTCTGGATGAGATAGACGCGATTGCGCCGCGGCGCGAGCAGGTGGTGGGCGAGGTGGAAAAGCGGGTGGTCGCGCAACTGCTGGCGCTGATGGACGGGCTGAACAAACGGCAGAATGTGATTGTGATCGGGGCGACCAACATTCCCAACGTGTTGGACCCGGCGTTGCGGCGTCCCGGCCGGTTTGATCGGGAGATCGCCATTCCGATCCCCGATCGCCGCGGGCGGCAGGACATTCTGGAGATTCACAGCCGGGGGATGCCCTTGAAACCGGATGTCGATATGAGCCGTCTGGCGGAGATCACGCATGGATTTGTCGGGGCGGACCTGGAGGCGCTGTGCCGGGAAGCGGCGATGCTGTGCCTGCGGGACATTCTGGAGGACCTGGATTTCTCCCTGGCCAAAATACCCTACGAACGTCTGGCAAAGCTGGAAGTGCGCATGGATCATTTCCTGACCGCACTGCGGGAGGTCGAACCGTCGGCCATCCGCGAGGTCTTTGTCGAAGTGCCCAATGTGCGGTGGAGCGACGTCGGGGGGCTGGCGGGGTTGAAACAACGCCTGGTGGAAGCGGTGGAGTGGCCGCTGCGTTACGCGGCCCTGTTTGAACAGGCGGGAGTGCGTCCGCCCAAGGGCATCCTCCTTTGCGGCCCGCCCGGCTGCGGGAAGACACTCCTGGCCAAAGCCATCGCCAGCGAAAGCCAGGTCAATTTCATCGCCGTCAAAGGCCCGGCGCTGCTCTCCAAATATGTCGGTGAATCGGAACGTCAAGTGCGCGACGTCTTCCGCATGGCCAAACAAGCCGCGCCGTGCATCATCTTCCTTGACGAACTGGACGCATTGATGCCGGCGCGAGGCGGCGCGGTTTCGGATACGCCGGTGACCGACCGGGTGTTGAGCCAGTTTCTGGCGGAGATGGACGGCATAGAAGAGCTCAAAGGCGTGTTGGTGCTGGGGGCCACCAACCGGCTGGATCGGCTGGACCCGGCGGTGCTCCGCCCGGGCCGCTTTGACGACGTCGTGGAAATTCCGCTCTCGAAGGAACCGGAGCGCCGCGAGATATTTGAGGTCCATCTGCGCGGAAAGCCGGTGGCGGCAAATGTCAACATCAGCGAGTTGGCGGCCCGGAGCGAGGGCTTCAGCGGGGCGCAAATCGCCTGGGTGTGCAACCTCGCCGCGCTCCGGGCGGTGCGCCGGGCGGTGGGCAAGGCGAGCGGTTCGGACAATGGCAAGCCTCCGCTGGCAACCGAGTCGAAGGCCCTGATCGAGCCGGAAGACTTGGCGGCCGCGCTGGCGGAAGTTTCCACAAAGCCGTGAATACCAACGAAGATTCCAACGGCGCGTATTACGTTTACGGGTTCACGCCGGCCGGCCTCGTGCCGGAAGGCGCGGAGGGGACAACGGCTGACGCAGGCGCTTGCGCCGGCCTTTTCAACGCCGGGATAGATGAACCGCACCCTCCATTTTTCCGGCGCAGCGGGAGAGTGGCGGCAGTCTTGAGCCGGGTTTCGCAATCTGAATTCTGCGGATCGCCGGGCGAAAAGAATCTGCAAGACCTGGCCTGGCTGGCGCCGCGCGCCTGCCGTCATGAGGCGGTGCTGGAGCAGGTGATGCGCATGGGAGCGGTGTTGCCGGCGCGCTTCGGGACGCTCTTTTCATCCATGGCAAGCCTGGAGAGTTTTATGCGGCTGCATGAAAGCGCGATGGGCCGGTTTCTGGAGCGAGTGGCCGGCCAGGAAGAATGGGCGGTGAAGGGCTTCTTCGATCAGGCGCGGGCGGAGTCGGATTGGCTGGCACAATGGCGTTGCGAGAAACCTTGCCGCACGGATTCGCCGCCCGGCCTGGCCTATTTGCAGGAACAAAGCCTGCGCCTCCAAGCCAGAGAGGCGCTGGACGACCGGCTCGCAAAGGTGTGCGGCGACCTGGAGTCCGAGTTGAGTCTCGTTGCCTCTGATATGGCACCGCGCCGGATTCTGGCGCGCGAAAGGCCGGAGGCGGGGCGGGAGATGATACTGAATTGGGCGTTGCTGCTGCCGTCAGCGGCGGTGGCGGATTTTCGCGGCCGGGTTGAGCGCGTGAACGCGCAAGAGCCTCTGGGCGGCCTGGCGTTCGAGGTGTCCGGTCCCTGGCCCCCCTATAGCTTCTGCCAGGCGCTGGAAGCGGAGGCGGTTTCAGAAGGGGCCATAAGGGAAAGGTAGAACGATGAGCGGAGACCATGCGGGAGCCAAGGGGGACGACAGCCTTTACGAGATGCTGTTGAACGCGATCCCTTCGTCGGTGTTGCTGGTCGGGCGGGATTTGCGGATCACCCTGGCGAACCGCAATTTCCTTGAAAGGAGCCGGCGCACCAAGGAAGAGACACTGGATCGGCGATTGCCGGAAGTCTTTCCGCCCGCGATTCTGGATCACACCGAAATTGTGCGGCGCATTCAAAGCGTTTTTGAGACCAAGAAGCCAACCACCGGCGAAAGAATCACTTACCGCGCGCCGGGCGGATTGATGCGGATTTATTACTACCGGGTCCTGCCGTTGCCGGATCGGGACAATGTGGAGTTTGCCATCCTGGTGATGGAGGACGTGACGGAACGGGAGCGATTGAGCGAGGACATCCGGCGGATGGAGCGGCACCTGAGGATCGTCGTGGAAAGCACCAGCGAAATTATTCTTTCGACCGACACCGAGGGCCGGATTCTCAGTTGGAATCAATCGGCCGAGCAGATTTCCGGCTACACCCCGCAGGAAGTGGAGGGGAAGCACTTCTGGGGGTTTTGCGCCCAGGACCATCAGGCCGGTGTGCGCCGGTTGTTTTCCGAATCGAAGACAGGGAAAACCCCGCAACGGCCGGAATGGAATCTGGTGACGAAAAGCGGCAAGGAAGTTCCCGTTTCCTGGATTTGTTCCCCCATGGTGGACGACCAGGGGGAAACCATCGGCATCGTGGCGCTGGGCAGGAACCTGACAGAGAGTTTCAAGCTGGAGGCGCAATTGCTGCAGGCCCAGAAGCTGGCGGCCCTGGGAGTCATGGCCGGGGGCATAGCGCATGAGTTGCGCAATCCTCTGGCTATCTGTTCCTCCGCCGCCCAATTTTTGATGCAGGAGGAAATCACGCCGGAGTTTCGCCGCCAGTGCGCCCAAAAAATGCAACAGGGAATGCAGCGGGCCTCCGGCATCATTGATCACCTTTTGAAATTCACGCGGCCTTCAGAGCGGGGCGACCGGGTGAAGTTGGACCTGCTTGCCGTCCTGAAAGAAACGCTGGCGTTGGTGGCCGACCAGGCCAAGATTCAAAACATAACCGTAAGGGCGCAACTGCCCGATCCGCCCGCGTTCGTGGAGGGAGACGCCCACCTGCTCCAACAGGTGTTCATGAACCTTTTCTTGAACGCCATCCACGCCATGCCCACCGGGGGCCGACTCAGCGTGGACGTCGAGACGGTCCCCCATCAGGTCAGCATCCGGGTGACCGACACCGGGCACGGCATCGCTCCAGCGGACCTGGGCAACATCTTCGATCCGTTCTACTCGAAGTCCAACGGCAGAAGAGGCACGGGTTTGGGTCTGCCACTTTGCTATGCGATTGTCAAACAGCACGCCGGCGCCATTGAGGTGGAAAGCACACCGGGACAAGGCAGCGTGTTCACGGTGCGATTGGACCTGAGCCCGGACTGATCCCTGAAGCGGAGCCATGAGCGGCGAATACCTCATTGTGGATGACGAGCCGGACCTTTGCTGGGCTTTGGAGAATCTTCTGACCTCCAAAGGGCTGGCTTCTCAAAAAGCCCAGACCGCCCAAGACGCCCTGGACTTGATGAAGACACACCGGTTCCAACTGGCGTTCCTGGATGTCACGCTGCCGGACATGAATGGGCTGGACCTGGCCAGGCGCCTGCGCAAGTTGGACCCTTCCCTCCGCTTTGTGATCGTCTCCGGTTACCTTTCCAAGGAAGCCGCGGCGGTGGCCCAGGCCCAGGCCGAAGGGCTGATCTGCGCCTTTATCAACAAACCTTTCCTGCACGAAGAAATCCTAAGCGTCATCGAGGACTTGGCGGCGGGGGACGGGGGGCGGTGACGAGGCGTAAATAAATTAAGGTGGCAAGATGACGCCAGGATTTTGGCGGTTGGCAAGGCAGCCCGCGAAGCGGGCAGTTCTTAATTTGTTCTGACCCGACGAAGGAGAATATCCCTCGTGGATCTTCGACTGAGGAGCAACGCAGCCAGCCGCCAAAAGAACCAGTCAGCTTGCCACCTTAATTTACTTACGCCTCCTAAGGAAATACCGCCCGGCGGGAAGGGAGCGCGCGCCAGGGAGCCAATTCCCTACAAGGCCACGGCCGGACCATCGCTGGGTTTAAGAAGCGGCGCAAAGCCCGGCGGAGGAGACGGTTGGCATCGGGCGGCACTGTTAGCATCCATGGCATGACTTATGCGGATGCTACCGGCGAGAACGCTTCCAGGTGTTCTGGAAGGCTCTTGAGTGAGCAAGACATTAGGACTATAACGAATATGGCAAAAGTTACCAAATCAACAGACTCCTCGAGTCTGGCGGAAGTTGTGGATCGAATCCTTGACAAGGGCATCGTGATTGATGTTTGGGCCAAGGTTTCACTGGTCGGCATCGAACTGGTTTCCATTGAAGCCCGCGTTGTCATCGCCTCCGTTGAGACATACTTGAAGTATGCGGAAGCGATCGGCCTGACGGCAACCGCAGCGGCCCCAGCTTAAACCGGCAAACGTCGGGCGGGGAATTGATTCCCTTCTCCGCCTGACCCTACAACGCAACCAGGAATCCTCGAAGCAGGAAAGATTTTTCTATGACCTATAATTTAACCAATGACATGGGGCGGTTGTGCGGCGAGATCGCCGCGTTGCGGGAGAGCCGCGCGAATCTGATGAGCCGCCTCGCGGAAACCCGCGCGGAAACGCAGGCGGCGGTGAGCCAGATGCTGGAGGGCTTCGGAGAGGCCCGATCCGAGATGGCCAAACAGATTAAAACTGAACTGGGCGGATTTGTCGGTCGCGTCAAGGAGGCAGTGACCGATCTGCGGCACAATGTCGCGAGGATGCAGGTGGAGTTCCGGGACGACCTGGGGGGCGCCCACCGGGCGTGGCATGGCCCCAGCGCCCCGCGCCGGCCGGCGCCAACGGTCATGAAGGCGACTTTTCAGAATGAGGAGTCGTCCGACGAATTGGCGCCCAAAGCGAGAAGGAAGAAACGGTAGGACCGGGGCGCGGCCGCCGTTAAATTGGACAGTTTGGCCTCAATGATCGGGTTGCCGGGATATATCGAAGTGTGAGGATTGGGCGCCGCACGGGGGAGGGATGGAGACAATCGGTCATTGAGGCTGTTCCAAACGGCATGGCCCGAACTTAGACAACAATAAAACATTGACCTCACCGCATGAATGCTCGCAACACCAACGCGCCGCCAAAAGACAGCGTGGAAACCGCTCCTGACACCTTTCTGCCCGAACCCAGCAATGGGTTTGTGACGACGCCCTTTGTGGAGCAGATCGCCCGGCGGGCGCTGACCTATTTGCAGGCGGGCTACCCGATCCATTTCGCCGGCGCCGCGGGGACGGGCAAGACCACCGTGGCGTTCCACGTGGCCGCGCAACTGGGGCGGCCCGTGTCGCTGATCCACGGTGACGATGATTTCGGCAGTTCGGACCTCGTTGGCCAGGACAGCGGCTACCGCAAGCACAAAGTCATTGACAACTATATCCATTCGGTTGTGAAAACCGAGGAGGAGATGAAGTCGCTTTGGCTGGAGAACCGACTCACGATCGCCTGCCAAAACGGGGACACGCTCATCTACGACGAATTCAACCGTTCGCGCCCTGAAGCCAACAATCCCTTTCTGAGCATTTTTTCCGAACGCATCCTCAACCTGCCCAAGCTGCGCCGTTCCGGCGGCGGCTATTTGCAGGTGCATCCGGAATTCCGCGCCATTTTCACCTCCAATCCCGAAGAATACGCGGGGGTCCACAAAACCCAGGATGCTCTGATGGACCGGCTGATTACCATTCAGTTGGAACACTACGACCGCGCGACGGAAATCGAGATAACCACCGCCCGCTCCGGCATCGGTCCGGCCGACGCCGAAACCATCGTGGACGTGGTGCGCAAGCTGCGGCGCGTGGGCGTGAGCAACAGCCGTCCGACCATCCGCGCCTGCATCGCCATCGCCCGTGTGCTGACTTTGCGCGGCGCTCATGCCCATCCCGACGATTCCATCTTTCAATGGGTCTGCCGCGATGTCCTCAATTCGGAAACGGCCAAGGTCACCCGGGACGGCCGCTCCATCATGCCCCAAAAGGTGGACGAAGCCCTGCTCGGAGGGCTGCGCGCCACGACGGGTTCGACCCTGCCCTTTTCCCCCGGCCCACGCCCGCGCAATTCCAACAAGAAAGGAAACGGCGAATGCCTCCTCCAAAACGAATAATTCGCGGTGTCAAAGACATCCGCACCCGTTCCGGCACACCCGACCAGGTGATCGTGCCTTACAAGGCCTACATGGCGATCACCGCCCTGGAAATGGAAAAATTCCGGCGCGAGACCGAACGCGAAAATCTGATGCTCCGTTTGAACAACGTCAACACACGCCTCCAGACGGTGGAATCGGAAAAGGCGGCCCTGTTGCAGCGGCTGGGCAAGGAAGGAGCCGGACGGCCCACCCGGAGGCCGATCAAATCCTCCCGGCCAATCCGGGATTGCCCCGCGGCGGGCCAGGCGGGCGGATTCAAATTCCAGTATTGACCTGGACTCAGAGCCATGAGCACGACTTCTGAATCCGACTCGCTGGAGGCCGGAGAGTACCTTTATGCAATCGCGATCGCCGGAAAGGAGCGCGCCTACGACGTGGCGGGCATTCACGGCGGCGCGGTGTACAGTGTGCGCAACGGCCGCGTGGCGGCGGTGGTCAGTGATTGCGCCCGCCAGAAACTCCGCCCGGAACGCGCCCACCTGGCGGCGCACAAAGAAGTCCTCCAGCGCCTGATGTTGGACAGCACCGTCCTGCCGATGGCCTTCGGCACGATTGCGGACGACATGAAAGCGGTCCGGCGGTTGCTGGCGCTGAACCAGGAGGATTTTTTGGAACAACTGGAGCGCGTGGCCGGCAAGGTCGAGATGGGCTTGCGAGTGCGGTGGGACGTTCCCAACATCTTCGAGTTTTTCGTTGACACTCACCCTGAATTGCGGGCCGCGCGCGACCGTTTGCTGGGAAACCAGCGCGCACCCCGCCAGGAGGACCGCATCGAACTGGGGCGGCTCTTCGACCGCATCCTCAACGATGACCGACAAGACCATTGCGAGAATCTGGAGGAGGCGCTGGCGCCCTGCTGCGCCGAGATCAAGAGGTCGCCGTTCCGCAATGTCAACGAGGCGGCCAATCTCAACTGCCTGGTCGAACGCGACGGGCAAAAGCGACTGGAAGAGGCGGTATTCCAGGCGGCCGGATTGTTTGACAACAATTACGCCTTTGATCTCAACGGGCCGTGGGCGCCCCACAACTTCGTCGATATGGAGATCGAACTCAATGGTCGAAAGTAAACGCAATCCCCTATGTTGATCCTCGACAAACTCCTGCTCTCTCCCCTCTACGCCACCGTTTGGGCGGCCCGCCAAGTCCATCACGCCATCCAACAAGAGCAGGCGGCGGAACCCGACGGCATCACCGCGGATTTGAGCGAGCTTTACATGATGCTCGAAACAGGCCGGCTCACCGAGGCGGAGTTTGGCGCCCGCGAGAAAGAGTTGCTGGACCGGTTGGACAAAATTCAATCCAGATGACCGCGCCCAGACCATCCTTCCTGGAGGACCAGGCAATGAGACTCCTGATCTTCGGCGGCAAGGGCGGCGTGGGAAAAACCTCATGCGCAACGGCGGCCGCGCTGGAACTGGCCAGAGATTCCCCGGCAGCCGCCTTCCTTCTGGTATCGACGGACCCCGCCCACTCGGTGATGGACAGCCTGGCCGGGTCCGCGCCCCCGCCCAATTTGCGGGTCACCGAACTGGACGCCCCGGCAAGCTTGGCCGCCTTCAAAAGCCAGCACGGTCCCAAGCTCCATGCGATTGCCTCCCGGGGAACTTTTTTGGACCACTACGATATCAGCCGCTTCCTGGACCTTTCCCTGCCGGGCTTGGACGAACTGATGGCCTTCCTGGAAATCGCCCGCGGCGTCGCAGCCCAGACTTACCAAACCATCGTGGTGGACACCGCGCCCACCGGCCACACGCTCCGATTGCTGGCCATGCCCGCGTTGCTCCACAATTGGCTCGGAGCCTTGGACGCCTTGCTGGCCAAACACCGCTACATGCGACAGCTCTTCAGCGGCGAAGCGAGCCGCGACGAGATTGATTCCTTCCTGGAGGGCCTGGCCGGCTCAGTCAAAGACATGGACGCCCTGCTCCGGGATTCCACGCGCAGCCGGTTTGTGCCCGTGATGCTGGCCGAGGAGATGAGCCTCGGTGAAACCCGCTCCCTGCTGGCGGAACTCAAACGCGCCCGCGTGCCAGTCAATGATATTGTCGTCAACCGCCTGCTCCCGGACAACGATTGTCCGGTCTGCGCGGAGGGGCGCGTCCAGCAAAGCCGCGTCTTGGGTGAAATGCTCGGCAGCCGTGATTTGTCCTCCCACGCCTTGTGGGGCCTGCCCTTGTTTGCGAACGAAGTGTGCGGGAACCAAAGCCTGTTTGCGTTCTGGGGAGCGTTGACCCGCCTGACCAAGAGGGCGGCTTCCTCACAAGCGCCGCTTTCCCCGAACGGGCCGCGGGTGGAAAGGGCTGCCGGCGCGCCCGCCGGAATATCGTTGTTGCTCTTCGCCGGCAAAGGCGGCGTGGGCAAGACCACGTTGGCCTGCGCCACCGGCATCCGTCTGGCCCAGGATTCGCCCTCCGGCGAGGTGCTGCTTTTCTCCACCGACCCGGCTCACTCGCTGGGCGCCTGCCTGGGAGCGCCCGTCGGCCCCGCGCCAACACGAATTTGCCCCGGCCTCACCGCGCTGGAGATTGACGCCCAAGCTCAATTTCGCTCTCTCAAGCAGCTTTACAACGATGAGCTTCAGTCCTTCCTCCGCTCGCTCCTGGCTGAAGTGGACCTCGCCTTCGACCGGGAGGCGATGGAGCGAATCGTGGACCTTTCGCCGCCGGGGCTGGACGAAGTCATGGCGCTCACCCAAGTGATGGACCTATGCGACCAGAACCATTACAGCACCCTCGTGCTGGACTCCGCGCCGACCGGGCATCTGATCCGGCTTTTGGAAACGCCGGAGTTGGTTGACTGCTGGCTGAAGGTTTTTTTTGGCCTGTTCCTCAAGTACAAAGAGGTTTTTCGCCTGCCCAAGGTGTCGCAACGCCTGGTGGAAATGTCCAAAGCCCTCAAACGCCTGCGCGCGCTCCTGGCCAATCCGGCCCAGTGCGCCCTCTACGGCGTCGCCATTCTCACCGACATGGCCTTTGAAGAAACCAAAGACCTCATGGCCGCCTGCCAGCGCATGAGCGTCAACGCCCCGTTGCTCTTCCTCAATCTGGCCACCCCGCCCGGCGACTGCCCCTTGTGCTCCGCCCTGCGCCGCCGGGAGAGCGTCGTGGAACAAAAATTCCGCCGGACGTTCCCCGCCGCGACGCAAGTCTTGGTTTATCGCAGCGGTGAACCTCGCGGTTTGGCGCGTTTGGGCGAACTCGGCCGCCTGCTCTATTCAACCCCAGCCACAAAGGACGCCAACCATGCGTGAATTGCGCCCCCAGCCAATCCGCCACGTTTCCTTGTGCGAAGCCTTGGATAGCGTCCTGAACACCGGCGTCGTCGCGCTCGGCGAAGTGACGTTGTCGGTGGCCGACGTGGACCTGATTTACCTGGGCCTGCAACTGGTCGTGACTTCCATCGAAAGCGGCGGGCAATCCAGTCCGGCAATCTCCAGGCCGGAACTTGGCCCCGATGCGAGCGCCGGCCCGCGACCGGCGCCAATAGAGGTTAGACCGCGTGGACAGCCAGAAACGCGACCGTCCGCGGACGTTCTGCCCGTTGCGCCGGGGGGCCGGCCTGACTCCCAATCCTCCCGCGCCTCCGGGGAGAACACCGAACTCATTGGCAACGCCATCGCCCGCCCTGGTTGCAAACCTGAAAAAAACGGGCTGGGACAATTAGTATTGACCCTGATTAAGCTTCTCCACGAACTCCTCAAACGCCAGGCCCTCCGCCGCATCGAAGGCGGCGCCCTCACCCCGGCCCAGATTGAGCGCCTTGGCGTGACACTCATGAACCAGGCCCGCGAAATTGACCATCTGCGCGACAACCTCGGCCTGATGGACAAAGACCTGAACCTTGACCTCGGCCCGCTCGGCAAACTCCTATGACCACCATGACCTCCCAACGACACATCGAACACTCCACCAGCGGGGCCACATTGGCCGACTTGCTCGAACGGATACTAGATAAAGGCATCGTCATCGCCGGCGACATCAAGGTGAAGATCGTGGACATCGAATTGCTGACCATCCAGATTCGGCTGCTGATCTGTTCCGTGGACAAGGCCAGGGAGATCGGCGTCGATTGGTGGGTCAACCACCCCGCTTTCAGCCGCCACCAGCAAGACCAGCTCTCGGACACCGTTTTAAAGATCGAAGAACGGCTCGCCAGCATTGAGACGCGGATACCCGCCCCGGCTCCAGCCGCTTCTTCCAAAGCGCCTTGAAGCCGCCAGCCTCCAGAACCTGCTCATAAATGATTGAAAATTGGTCATTGAAGATTTGTCATTTGTTATTGAAGCAGTATCGCCATGACGTCCCAAGAACTCTCCGACCGATTGTGGCAGTTCGCGGCAGGAAAGAACTTTTCCGCTTCGTTTCGTTTCCTTCTGTTCAAAACCAGTGCAGGCGGCTGGTGAGGAATGCGCTCTCATGCGGGGAGCGTGCGCCAGGGAACTGATTCCCTAAATGCCGCGCGATGCCCGGCGGATGTGACAGCAGGCATCCGGCGGCAGCCCCCTTCCAGCGCTGGCATGACTTATGCGCAGGTTGTCGGCGAGAACGATTCCATGTGTTCTGGAAGGGTCCTGACATTCAAACAAAAAACGTTCTTCCGGCAATGCCGCACCGGCCAGTTCCTATTGCGACTGTGAATAGAACATAAACTGAACGTATGAGAACCACCGTCACGCAGAGAGAATCGCGCCCGTATGCCTCCATCCCGATGGAAGTCCAGGAGGAAAGACCCCAATCCGCAGCTTTTGTCCAGCGTCAAATTCCGCGCTCATGCCGCGGGGAGCTTGATTGGTTGCGCCGGGCGAAGCGGATTCTCGTCCTGTCGCTGGCGGCGGGCATGCCTTGTATCCTCACAGCCAGTCCCCCTCAAACGCCCATTTTCACAACCAACCCGTCAAGCCAGACGGTCGCATCGGGCGGCACGGCGACTTTTACCGCCAGCGCCAGCGGGAGTCCGACTTACCAGTGGTACTTCGCGTTCAATGGAGTGACTAATCTGATAGGAACGGGCAGTTCCGTGAGCGTGACGAGCGCTTACGCGAACGAAGGCAGCTATTTCTGCGTAGCCAGCAATTCCTACGGCGCGACAACCAGTTCGGTCGCTTCGTTGGGGGTTCAATATGCTTGGTCAGAGTACGGCTACTCTGGAGGGTGGCAGTACTATACAGTCCCGGCCGGAGTCACCAACCTGGCCGTGGATGCCGTCGGCGCCGGCGGCGGGACTGGCGGCAGCGACGCGAGTGTTGGCGGCTATCAGGGGGGCGAGCGCATCTGGTTTTGGGGTGATGCGACGGTGACAGCCGGCGGCACCGTGACGATTGGTCTCGGCTACACGGGCGGAGCCGGCGGGTCGTCAGTGGGCTGCGCTGGCGGGGGCGCGGGCGGCTACTCTCCCTGGGGCGGCGTTTACGGCGGGTCCGGCGGCAACGCCGGCTGCACTGGCACCTCCGGCGGCGGCGGCGGCGGCGGCGGTCTTTCTCTCGTTCAATTTCCCTCCAGCTTGTCCTATCCCGATCTGGTTTTGGGTGGCGCGGGCGGGGGCGGCGGCGGCGGCATCACCGGCGCAAACGGCTCATCGAGCGGCGGCTACAACTCCGGAGACCTGCCCAGTTCCTCCGGGTATTATGCAAGCCCTTACAGTGGCGGCGGCGGCGGCGGCTCCTCGGGCGATGGCGGCGGCGGCGGTGGTGCCGGCGCTGGGATTTGGGGCCAGGTGGGCGGCGGCTCGTTTGGCACTGGCGACCATATTGGGGGCGGCGGCAGCGGAGGCTATTCATTCGAGCCGGACAATCTCGTGCCGGCGGGCAATTCCTGGAACCATAGCTACTACAATTACGGGGCCAGCTCCGGCGTCTGCGCTTTCCGTCCGGCGCCCCTGGCCCGGATTTCCATGCCAGGCGCAACCGTCTCCGTCCTGTCCGGCCAGAGTTTATCGTTGACAGCGCAATTCTTCACCCAGGACGCCGTCGAATACGTTGAGTGGTATCGCAATGGCAGCTACTATGCCTCGACTTCGGCGAGTTCCCTGGGCAATTACGCCTATGCCTCCACGCTCGCTTTCGGGACCGGCTACGCCAATGGAGATGTCTGGACGGTTCAGATTGAAACCTATCTCGAATCTTATTGGGGCGAGAACATCTATTCGATCGCCATGAGCACACCGTCGTCTGTGAACGTGCTCTATCCTGCTTCCATAACGAGCGAGCCGGGGAATCAGACTGCCATCAGCACCAGCAACGTGGTTTTTAGTGTGACAGCCGGCGGGATGGCCCCACTGTCTTATCAGTGGTCGTATGATGGCGCCCAGGTTGTTGGCGCCACCAACGCGAGCTTCAGCCTGACAGGCATACGGATGGGCAATGCAGGCAGCTACACTGTGGTGGTCAGCAACTCCGTTGGCAGTGTGACCAGCACGGTGGCGTTACTGACGGTCAACCGGGCAACGCCCGTGATCAGCGCCTGGCCCGGCGCCAGCGGCATTGTGTACCCGGAGGCATTATCGGCCTCGGCCTTGAACGGCGGCAGCGCAAGTGTGGGCGGAACGTTCGCGTTCACGGCCCCCTCGGCCACGCCGCCTGTCGGTGTTTACTCCGCTTCGATCACCTTTGCGCCATCTGACACCACCAACTACAACAGCGTCGTCGGCGCGGTGAATTTGGCCGTGGGCATAGGCACTCCTGTCGTAACCGCGTGGCCGGCCGCCACTGGCATTACTTTTGGCCAGAGCCTATCGGCTTCCACGTTGAGCGGAGGGACGGCCTCGGCCGGCGGGACGTTTGCCTTTGCCACTTCTGGCGCCACGCCGGGCGCGGGAACTTACTACGCCTCTGTCATATTCACGCCGACAATCGCGGCCAGCTACACTACGGTGACCGGCACGGTTGCGGTGGCCGTCAGCAAGGCTGCTTCGAGCGTGACCGTGTGGCCCGTCGCCAGCGGCATAACTTATGGGCAGAAACTGTCGGCATCGACCCTGGGTTCCGGGACGGCAACGCCCGCCGGCGCGTTCGCATTCGCAACGCCTTTGACCACTCCAAACGCAGGGCCTTACACCGCCGCGGTCACTTTTACCCCGTCCGACAGCGCGGACTACACCGCCGCCAACGGAACGGCGTCTGTGACGGTCAGCAAGGCTGTTCCGAGCATAACCGCGTGGCCGGGAGCCAGCGACACCGTCTATGGACAGCCGTTGGCAGCGTCCATTTTGAGCGGGGGCAGCGCCTCAACCGACGGCCTCTTCACGTTTGACTCGCCCACCAACGTGCCCAACGCCGGGACTAACAACGCTGCCGTGACGTTCACCCCCGCCGACACGGCTGACTTCAACACGGTTGGCGGGACCGTATCTGTGACAGTCGCGCAGGCCGCGCAGGTGATCACGCTCCAGTTGCAGGTGAGCAATTCAATCCCGCTCAATCAGTTCACCAATGTTCCGGTCATGGCTGCGGCCAGTTCGGGCTTGCCCGTGGTGCTTTCGCTGGGAACCGACAGCGTTGCGGCGCTGGACGGTACCGGCACCAACTTGGTGTCCATCGGGGAATCCGGCACGATGGTCCTTTTCGCCGATCAAGCCGGCGACAGCAATTATCTGGCTGCTGCCGAGGTGGAGGGCACGTTCGACGTGACGATGATGAACCAGACCATTACATTTTCAGCGGTTCCGCCCCAGGTGACGACCAATCTGACGTGGCCCCTAAGCGCCACGTCGGACTCCGGTCTGGCCGTGGTTTTCAACGTCGTCAGCGGCCCTGCAACGCTTGACTCCACCGGCACGAATCTGGCCTTCAACGGAGCGGGTTCAGTGGTGGTGCAAGCCTCACAGCCCGGCGACGGCGACACTTACAACGCCGCCGTGCCGGTCATGCAGGCGATTCAAGTCAGTCTGGCGCAATCCTCCATCACTTGGAGCGCGCTGCCAGTCTCGACCTTCGGCGACGCGCCGATCACGATGGATGGAGCGTCGAGTTCCGGGGACCCTGTCACTTACACCAGTTGGGACACCAACGTGGCGCTGGTGCAGAGTAACGTGATCTCAATTGTCGGCGCCGGCATGGCGGTAATCTCCCTTCAGGACGCCGGGGACCCCTTCTACGCTCCAGACACCGCCCAGCAAGTGCTGACGGTCAACCCAGCCACCCCCGCGCTCACCCTGCCCACAGCCAGTTCCATTAACTTTGGCCAGAGTCTGGCATCTTCGACCTTGAGCAATGGCGGCGCGATTCTGGGGACCAACGTCGTGACCGGCAGTTTTTCCTTCGCGGACCCCTCGACTGTTCCCAATTCCGGCGTCTGCGTGGCTTCGGTGGTGTTCACGCCCAGTGACACAACGGACTACAACAGCGTCCTGACCAACGTGAACGTTGTGGTTGTGCAATTGACACCAGCCATCGTCAACCTGCCGTCGGCCGCGCCCATCACCTTCGGCCAGAGTCTGGCGGCCTCCGCGCTTATTGATGGCAACGCGTCCGTATCAGGCAGCTTTGCCTTCGCGGACAATACGGTCATCCCTGGCAGCGCGGGCGACTATGGCGCGGCGGTGAATTTCATTCCGTCGGACACCAACTACTCCTCCGTATCGACCAACGTGGAGGTCGAGGTGAACCTCGCCACTCCGAGCATCAGCTCGTGGCCGTCCGCGACCCCTTACAACTACGGGAGTCCTTTGTCGGTCTCCAGCCTGGTCGGCGGCAGCGCCACCCCGGCGGGAATATTCACATTCAACGCCCCCGCCGAGATTCTGAATGTGGGCGTCAACTATGTTTCTGTGGAGTTCACGCCCAATGACACGGCCGACTATGTCGCAGTCGCCGGAACGGCGGCTGTGCAGGTGGCCCAGGGATTGGTGGAAATCACGCTTCTGCCGGCGGCTTCGCCCATAACCTATGGCCAGAGCCTGGCCGCATCGATTCTGAGTGGCGGCAATGCGACAGTGGGCGGGAGCTTCGCCTTCGTGAACAGCAGCGTGATACCGGGCAGCGCGGGAACTTACAGCGCGGCGGTGTCTTACACCCCGACCAATTCGAACTACCCCGTGCTCACGACCAATGTCGCGGTCGCGGTGAACAAGGCGGCGGCCACGGTGGTATTGAGCGACACCAACCAGAACTACACCGGAACGCCCAGGATCGTCACAACCACCACCACGCCGGCCGGCTTGACAGTCAATTTGACTTACAATGACTCCAGCACTCCGCCGGTGACTGCCGGCGCCTATACCCTGGCGGCCACCATTGAGGACACCAATTACGCGGGGTCAGCGACAGGCACTCTGCTTGTCGGCAAAGTCTCGCTGCTCGTGGCCGCCCAGAACGAGACTCGCCGCTACGGCGTGACGAATGCTCTCTTCACGGCCACCGTCAACGGATTCGCCGACGGTGAGACTCTGAGCAACCTCTCCGGCGCCTTGACCTTTACGGTTGAGGACACCAACAACACCCCAGTGTTGGTGGACACCAACACCGCGGCCGGGACCTACT
The DNA here is from genome assembly GCA_003138485.1 of Verrucomicrobiales bacterium. Lineage (GTDB taxonomy): Bacteria > Verrucomicrobiota > Verrucomicrobiia > Limisphaerales > Palsa-1400 > PLGF01. Next base: position 24,147 of record PLGF01000020.1, read on the forward strand.
CGATTATTCCCGGCGGCCTGACCTCCAGCAACTACGCGATCAGCTATACCAACGGCATCTTGTTGATCCTCCCCGCGATCCTCACGGTCAGCGCGGACAACTTGACCAACGTCTATGGCTCGCCCATGCCGCCTTTGACCTGGAGCTACCAGGGATTCGTCAATGGTGAAGGCACCAATGCGCTGCGCGGCGCTCCGAGCTTAAGCACCAATCTCTCATCGGGAAGCCCGGTTGCGGGCAGCCCTTATACAATCACCATTTCAAACGGCACCTTGAGCGCGACCAACTACTCCTTCACCTTTACTAACGGGACCTTCACCGTTTTGCCGGCCTCCCTCATCGTGAGCGCCGACAACAAGACCAATGTTTATGGCTCGACCATGCCGGCGCTGACCGGTTCGATGGTGGGCGTCACCAACGACGATCCGTTGTCGGTTACTTTCACCACGATCGCTACCCAGGGCAGCAATGTCGGCTCTTACGATATTCTGCCATTGTTCAACGACCCGGGTCTGCTGGCCAATTACACCGTTACCACCAACAAGGGGACGTTCACCGTCACCCCTGCCCCGTTGCTGGTCACCGCCAACAATCAAAGCCGGGACTACGGCTATGCCAACCCGGCGCTGACGCTGACTTACAACGGATTTGCCAACGGCGATGACTCCACCACGCTTTCGACGGCGCCCACGGCCTCGACGACGGCCACGCTTACTTCGCTGGTGGGTTCATACCCAATCACCGTTGGCGGCGGTGTGTCGGGCAACTATACCTTCACTTATGTCAATGGAACACTCAGCGTCACCAAGGCGCCGCTGACGGTTGTGGGCAACAATGCCAGCCGTCCCTACGGCGCGGCCAACCCGGTTTTCACGGCGGCGATCTCCGGCGTCATGAACGGCGACAACATCACCGCCCGATTTTCCACCAGCGCGGTCACCAACAGCGCGCCAGGCCAATATATCATCCAGCTCTCGCTGAACGATCCCAGCGGCAAGCTGGGCCAATACAACACGACCATCAACAGCGGCATCCTGACCGTTTCGGGGGCCACATTGATTGGCGCGGTGCAGGATGCCGCCCGCGCCTACGGCCAGACCAACCCCGTGTTCACCGTCAGTTACGGCGGCTTTGTCAACAATCAAGACGCGAGCCTGATGAGCGGTTCGATGATCTTCGCCTGCACTGACACCAATGGAGCCAATGTGGACACCAACTCGCCGGTGGGAGTTTATCCCATTGTGGTGATCAGCGGCCAAACCGCGCCGAACTACATCATCCAGTACACCAATGGCACCCTGACTGTCACGCAGGCGGTGCTGACGGTGGCGGCCAATGCCACCAACCGCGTCTATGGCGCCGCCAACCCGGTCTTCACCGACACCATAACCGGCTACGTCAACGGCGAAGATTCCAACGTCCTCAGTGGCGCGCTGACTCTGACCACCGCGGCGGGCGTCACCAACCCGGTGGGAACGTATTCGATTATTCCCGCCGGAGTGTCGGCCACCAATTACTCCATCAGCTTCACCGACGGCGTATTGACCGTGACGCCGGCGCCGTTGTCTGTTTCCGCCGGCAACGCCAGCCGCTTGTATGGACAGGCCAACCCCCTGTTTAGCGGCTCTGTAATAGGATTGGCCAATGATGATAATCTTGGCATCACCTACACCACGGCGGCCACACCGGCAAGTTCGATTGGGACATATTCTATTGTCCCCGCCTTTGGCGATCCCAACAATAAACTGGGCAACTACGCGCTTACCGCCAACGACGGCACTCTGACGGTCGGCCAGACTCCCTTGTCTGTTGTCGCCGCCAGCCAAACCCGGGCTTATGGCCAATCCAATCCCACGCTTACCGGCAGCCTCACCGGCGTTGTAAATGACGATAGTATCACCGCAAGCTACAGCACGACCGCCACAACGGAGAGTCTGGTCGGGTCTTACAGCATCGTGCCCTCGATCAACGATCCGCAGACCAAACTGCCCAACTACTCCGTCAGTTCGACAGATGGAACGCTGACCGTCACCCAGGCAGTGCTTACGGTCTCCGCCAATCATCAAAGCCGTCTCTACGGCGTCACCAACCCGGTCTTGACCGTCACTTACAGCGGTTTCGCCAATGGCGAGGGCGCCAACGTCATCAGCGGCCAACCCGCCCTGAGCACCGCCGCAAGCCTCTCCAGCCCCATCGGCAACTATGACATCGTGGTCGAACCCGGAAGCCTCAGCGCCACCAATTACAGCTTTAGCCTCACCAACGGCACCTTGACGGTCGGCAAGGCCCTGTTGACCGTCACGGCCGACGACCTGACCCGTCTCTACGGCCAGACCAACCCGGT
>PLGF01000185.1 GCA_003138485.1 Verrucomicrobiales bacterium
GTGTCGCTCCGGTAAGATTGTGTGACCGCTTTGCGCCCCGTCGGCTAGGCTCTGCTTCAACAAAACGTAGTGGAGTCAGCAATGAAATCGAACCGGTCAATCTCGTCGGATATTGAAGGGGCACGCCGTCGGCTGGAGGTTTGGCGAAAATCGCGCCCGCGCGGCAAACGCATACCCGCTCCCCTGTGGGCTTTGGCGGCGGCGTTGGCCCGCACTCATGGAGTCAGCCCCGTCTCGCAGAGGCTGGGTCTGGATTACAACGGACTCAAACGGCGGGCGGAGGCAATCAGGACGCCACGACGGTCGCGGCTTAAGCCCCCGCCTGGATTCGTGGAACTGCCGCTCATCGGCCAGCCCGGCCTCGGTCCGAACTGCACGGTGGAACTGGCACGAGGTGAGGGAGCCAGGATGACGATTCGCTGGGAGGGCAAAGAAGGATTGGACCTGGTCGGCTTGGCCGAAGCGTTCTGGAGGTCTGGAACGTGATCCAGATCACCCCGCAGATGCGGATTTGGTTGGCAGTCGAGCCGGTGGATTTCAGGAAAGGAATAGACGGCTTGGCGCAAGTGTGCCGGCAACATCTCAAAATCGACCCGATGGCAGGTGCTTTGGTGGTTTTTTCGAGTCGGCGGCGCAAAGCGTTGAAGTGCCTCGTATTTGACGGGCAAGGTTTTTGGTTGTGTCAAAAACGCCTTTCCACCGGCCGCTTTGCCTGGTGGCCGACCGATGCGAAACCACCGATCTTCGGGCTGGACGCCCATCAACTCCAGTCGCTGCTGTGGAATGCCCAGCCCGCCAGCGCCCAGGCTGTGCCGCTGTGGCGACCTATTACGCCTGCGGGTTAACGCCAGTCGTAATAGGAATTGCACCCTAAATTCGCCCGATGCAATATACGGCTGGATGGTGAGATGAATTATTTTTCGTCGTCGACTCATGATGAGTGCGTTTGATCAAGTTTTGGAGATTGCGACTTCAGTCATTTTCCTGGTCGTTGGGCTGTGGGGTACAGGCTTCGGCTACGGCCTGGTTGGCGCCAAGTTGGTCGGGGGTTTTCGTTGGCGACTAGAATTCCAGCGCTCGTTGCGTTGGTTGGGGCCACTGCTGGTTTTGTTGTGTATTGGGTCGCTTGTCATACTTCTCAGATAGCGAGTTTCCGTCAGTGACGGTCGCTGAACTCAATCGTTGGACTACGCGTGCGACCTGCCCGCAAAAAGATTCAACAATGGGCTTGCGTTCCAAAATCGACCGCCTATGCTGGCAGTCGTGCAAACGGAGTTTCGTTATCGCGGGCGCAATATCAGTGGCGCCGACATTGAATCCATCCGGCAGGTGATCGCCGATCATCCCGGACTGAGTCGGCGGCGGCTTTCCGCCAAGCTCTGCCAAGCTTGGAACTGGGTGCAAGCCAACGGTCAACTCCGCGACATGGTGGCCCGCGGTCTGATGCTGCAGTTGCACCGGGCCGGGCTGATTGTCCTGCCGGCCAAGCGAAAGTCCGTGCCCAACAATGCGGCACGGCATCGGGCACCCCTACTGGAGCCGTCCTTGGAGGTCACGCCGTTGGAATGTGATTTGGCCGAGTTGGGGCCTTTGGAGATCCGGCAAGTGCGTCGCACGCCGGAGGAAGCCCTCTTTGGCCGGTTGCTCCAAACTCACCACTATCTGGGGTATCGTCGTCCCGTCGGCGAGCATGTCAAATATCTGGTTTATGGTCGGGGTCAGCCGATTGCCTGCCTGGCGTGGTCGTCGTCGCCCAGACACCTGGGTCCGCGAGACCGTTTCATCGGCTGGTCTGCCCCGCAGCGCCGGGCCCAGATCCACCTGCTGGCTTACAACACGCGTTTTTTAATACTGCCTTGGGTAAAAGTCCGGCACTTGGCCAGCCATTTGTTGGGCCGGGTGGCGCGACGGATCTCGGACGATTGGCAGCAGCTTTACCAGCACCCAATTTATTTACTGGAGACCTTCATCGAGCCGGCCCGCTTTCGCGGCACTTGTTATCGCGCCGCCAACTGGCTTCCCCTGGGCTTGACCACGGGCCGGGGCAAGGACGATCTCACCCACCAACCCAACCGCTCGCTCAAGGAACTTTGGGTCCAGCCCCTGGGGCGGGACTTTCGCCAACGGCTTTGCCGGGAAGGCCATGAATAAAAGTGATGCCCCACAGATTATCAGCCTGAGCGCGGCGGATTTGGAAAAACTGCTGGGTGAACTACGCGGGCCACTGGCGCCAGCGACCTATGAACTGGTGGAAGGCCTGCTGCGAACCCTGCAATGGGTCATGGGGGCGCTGGAACAGAAGACGGCCAGCCTGGGCCGACTCCGGCGGATGATTTTCGGAGGGAAAACTGAGAAAGCTTGCAATATCCTCCCGGCGACCATTGCAGAGATCCTCTCCGGCCCAGCCAAGCCCAAAGCCAAGGGACACGGGCGCAAGGGAGCCAAGGATTATCCGGCGGCCCAGCGGGTGCAGGTGCCTCATCCTGAGCACAAAGCCGGTGACCTCTGTCCCAAGTGCCTCAAGGCCAAACTCTACCGGTTCTTGACCCCGGCCCGACTGGTCCGCATTGTGGCCCAACCCATCTTCCAGGCGACGGTCTTTGAATTGGAACGGCTTCGTTGCGCTCTGTGCGGAGCCCTCTTCACCGCGCCCGCTCCCCCGGAGGCTGGACAGGGCAAATACGATCCGAGCGTCGGCACCATGCTGGCGCTGATGCGCTACGGGACCGGTGTGCCGATGTATCGAACCGGCAAATGGCAAAATCATTTCGGGGTTCCTTTGCCAGCTTCAACGCAATGGGAACTGATCGAGGCCGCCTCGGAAACACCCCAGGTCATCTACGAGGTCCTGATCGGCCTCGCCGCGCAGGGCCAGCTTCTGTTCAATGATGACACCCACATGCGCGTCCAAAGTGTGCGCAAGGAAATCGCGGCGGCTGGCAGCGAGCAGGAGCGCACCGGCATCTTCACCACCAGCATCATCTCCAAGACGGGCCAGCGCCAGATCGCTCTGTTCTTCACCGGCCAGAAGCATGCCGGGGAGAATCTCAACCAATTGCTCCAGCGCCGGGCGGCCGGGTTGGACCAACCCATGCAGATGTGCGATGCGCTTTCCCGCAATGAACCCAAGGAGTTCCACACGCTGCTCTGTCACTGCCTGCTGCACGGACGGCGCCAGTTCGTGGACGTGGTCGAAAACTTCCCTGAGGAATGTCGCAAGGTCATTGAAAGCCTGCGCGAGGTGTATCGGTTCGACGCCCTCACCAAAGAGCAGAAGCTCTCGGACCTGGACCGACTGGCTTTTCACCAGGCGCACAGCCGACCGGTCATGGACGACCTCCAAAAATGGATGCAGGAGCAGATCGAGCAAAAGAAAGTCGAACCCAACTCCGGTCTGGGAGAGGCCATCCAATACATGCTCAAGCGGTGGGAGACCTTGACCCGGTTCCTCTCGGTGCCGGGCGCGCCCCTGGACAACAACATCGCAGAACGCGCTCTCAAGATGGCGATACTCCATCGGAAAAACTCCCTGAGCTTTAAAACGCTGCACGGGGCCAGAATCGGCGACGTTCACATGAGTCTCATCCATACGTGTGAACTCAACCGGATCAACCCGTTCGATTATCTGATGGCCCTCCAGCAACACGCCGCCGCCGTGCCGAAAGCCCCGGAGAGTTGGCTGCCCTGGAATTATGAGCAGGCCATCGCGGCTGCGGGCTGCGGTTGACTCGCCAGGGTCCCGTGCCCGCCTACATGGAACCGGCGAAATCCCGCCGGGGCGCGGTTTTTGCCGCTACGCAAGCTGACCGAAGCAACACGAACAACGCAATCCTCAACAATCTGCGCCAGTTGGACGCCGCCAAACAGCAATGGGCCATTGAGAAAAGAAAGCAGAACGGCGACGCCGCAACAATGGATGATTTGAAGCCGTATTTGGGGCCGAAGGGCATCATCGAACCGGTGGCGGGCGAAGAATACCTCGTACATCCCGTCGGCACACCCCCCACCGCGCGGCTGGCGCAGGACCTTGGCGGCCAAAAGGCCGGCTCGGAAATCTCGCTGCCCTGAACAGGCGCGGCAGCCTATTGCGGGATGATCTGCGCGGCAATACGGTAGAATGAGGCGGCCGCATTGGGCTGCGTCACGGTGAAGACGCCGTTGCCGTTGGTATCGACGGTGACGCTGTTGGTCAACGTGACCCAAACGCCGGCGGAAAGGTCCGCGGCGGATTGAAGTTCGTAGGCGCGTCCGCCCTGCCAGGGAGTGAAGGTGGCGGTGACGACACTGTTGGAAAACGTGACGGCGAAGTTCAAGTGCGACGAAGGGTTTGTCGGATCGGTGCCGAAAACGAATTCGGCGTAGTTGGAATAGCCGTCGCCGTCGCTATCAGCCGAGCCGCTGACGGAGGCGTTGGGGCCAAAGAAGTAGGTGGCCCACCAAGCTGGGACGGAGCCGTTAGTCGGACTATCCTGGCTGGGATCATAGACCCACCGAACGGCATTGGCGACGACGCTCTTGCCGGCTTCGCCGGTATTATTCTGGATGGTAACGTTGCCGCCCTGGCCGGCTGCAAAGAAGACGTCGTTGGCCAGCGGCTGCCAGCCGCCGCCATTGGCCGTCTCGTTGACGCCCAGAACGACTTCGTTGGTCGCGCCGGAAACATAGACTTGGGCGTTGGTGGAAAAGGTGGAGCTTTGCGGGTGCCAGATTGAGACGTTGTATAGGCCGGGGGTGGGTATGACTGGGCTGTAAACAGCCGAGGCGGTCGAGGAGAGGCCGGAGATGGTATTGGCGGCCATATAGTAGGCTTGCGGGTATATCCCCTGGTAAATGCCGCCGGCCACCGAGCCAGCCGTCCAGGTGCCGGAATAAGTCGGGTCGCCCGTGTTGAGAATCAAGCTGTTGGTCGTGGTGAACTCACCGCTGGCGGTGTTCTCCAGTTCGATGGTGAAGACGCCGTTGGTAACGTGGATATATTGCGGAGCCCATGCCAGGATGTTGAAATAATAGGTCGTGTCGCGCCCCAAGCCGGTGAGCAAGAACAGATGGTTGGTTGATAGGGTGGAGTTGAGCGAGGTCACGTTGGTATAATCGGTGCTCAAGCCGTACTGCACCTGGGCTGTGGCGGGCGCCTCTGTCTGGAAGGCGATAAAGGCGCCGGTGGCCGTAGGGGTGACGGCGAGGTTGGTGATAATGGACGCCGCTGGAGTGACCGTAACGGTCGCCTGGTTGGTGCTAAAGGGGAGGAAGGGGTCGAACACCAGGCTGCCGACGCCGCCTTGGTTGACGCCCGCGCCGGTGCTGAGCGCCGCAGCCGCAAAGATGATGCTAACGGGCTGCTGCAACGGCAGCATGCCGAGATCAAAGACCACTTGGTTCCCCTGGATGGTGTAGCCCGTGGCAGGCTCAAAGACGATGATGTGTCCCAGGTTGGAAGAAAGCGTATTGGTCAGGAGCACGTTTCCGTTGGTGAACGGTCCCAGATTCATGACGGTTTCGGTATAGGTCACGTACTGGCCGGCTGGCACGCTGGAGGAAGATGCGGACATGGAAAGGCGCAACTCCTCGCCGTAGTAGTAGTCGATGATGGCCTTGCTGTTGGCCGGGTTGGGGTTGAAATCCTGGCTTTCCGCCAACGCTTCACTGACAGAGAAGGGGCCGTTGGTGTACATTGAGGCCGTGACCGTGGCCGTGACGGCGACTGTGACCGGCTGATTGGTGGCCAGCAGGCCGAAATCCATCACGACAACGCCATCATTGAAAGCATCGTTGGTGACATAATAGGTTCCTGGCGCGCCGCCTAGAAACTGCGCCGCAAAGTTGGCCCAGCCCGGCGTGTAAGTATTGGTGACAAAGATCGGCTCGTTGGCGGAGGGACCCAGGTTCGTCACGGTGATCCAATTGGTCACGGTATCGCCGATCATGACGTTGGTTTCGGAGGAGATCATCGCCAAGGCCAGAGTCTGGCCCCCGACCGGGACGATCAATAGATTAGTGTTGTTGGTGGGAACAATGTCCAGCAGCGGCCCCCCAATTGAAGCGATATTGGTGACAAAGGCACCACCGCCAACCGTGACCCGAATGAGGTTGATCAATTCGGAATGCGCCGCCATCGAAGGCATGGAGAAAACCAGCTCCGTCGGCGAAAGAAAACTATAAGAAGCGGTGGGGGCGGGCGTGACGTCGGCCAGCGTGACGTTGGGGGGCAGCCAATTGGTCACCCACACAGAGCTGCTCGACTGTGGGCCGGCGTTGCTGACGATCAAGTAGAAGGAGAGTGTGTCGTCGGAAAGCACAGCTCCATTGGTGGGACGGTTGGTGACAACAATGCTCAAATCCGCATGGGGCAGCGTCACGCTGGAGCCGCTGGCGGTGCCACCCAGTCCATAAAGGTCAAATTTCTTTAGCGCCCCATCCGGGTTGTTCGTAAGTATATCCGAATTGTCAGGCCAAACGGGAAAGAAGCTGACCTGGTAACCCGCCAAAGCGGTGTAATGCCCCCATTTGTACGCGCTGCCCGTGCCAATCGAGCTTGAGGCGTAGCCTTTCGCCGGCGCATTGATGAGGCGCGAGAACGAAACCAAAGGCTCGTTGGGTAGAAACTGCGTGCCGCCGCTTAAACTCAGTGTCGCGTAGGGGATGGCTTCCTGGTTTGGTGTTCCGTCGGTGAACGCATTGGGGAGGTAATTGGTGCAATCCAGCGTAACGGAAGAGTTTGTGTTGGTGGCGGATTGCGTCATTGGATTAATGTTAAAATCGGTGATGCTCGCACTTCCCAGAGTAACGGAGTTGGTATTAATTTTAAAAGTAGTGCCGTCGAAGTTGTCTCCCGAAATAGTGACGATCCAATTGGTCCCCCCACCGCCTGAAGCATCGAGGCTCGTCGTTGTCACGTTCTGAATGCCGCCGACATTCGCGACGGTGAGACCCGTGATCACTGCGTTGCTAATGACAAAGGTGACCGGAGTCAAGGTGTTTGTCTCGATGGCACTGTCGGCGCCCAAGTCGTTGCGGCAGTCCAGCCACGAATAGCCGATGATGCCCGAGGCCGGGTCCACCGCCATGCGGGGCAGGAAATGGTCGTTGCTCCCGGCCAAATCGTCATTGACCTGATACTCGCGGCTCCAGGTGTGGCCACTGTTGGTTGAGAAACAAGTCTTGATGACCAGATTGTTAGAGGTCCCCCTGCCCGTGTAAACCAGATAGGCCTTCCCATAATTGGTGGACGTGGCGCAAAAGTCCCATCCCAAGCCCGCCGCGGCGTTCAGCCCAACGCCAGTGCTCTCCGAGGCGATGTAGGTGAAGCCCCCGATTGCGTCGGACACGGCCGTGACCGGAGCGAGAAAGTTGGTCCCAAAAAGAACGTTGCTTCCCATCGCGTTGGTCGAAACGGCATTCGTGTTAACAGAAATGTAAACAGGCGAAGGGTTCGCACTGAAGATATTGCCTTGATAAGCCACCATGACCTGCCCGGCCGGACCGGCCGCGATGTCTGGAAAGCCGCCCCCCCCCGAATTGGGCAGAATCTGGACCGGACCGAACACGCCGTTGGTTCCCAGGTTGGTCGATTGCAATCCCTGCGCCACGAGCGGCGTGCCGACCATGCTGTAATCCTTGTAAACGACCCAGACTGTGCCTGCGGCGACGCCACCTGCGGGAGCGGTGATGCGGGGCGTATCGGTGGAGTCGAAAGCCGCCAAATTGGTGAGGGCGGTGAAGGTACTGCCGCCATTGGTGCTGACAATCACCGCCACGCCTTCCTCGCTCGCAGGCAAGTAAGCAACAAACAGATTCCCGTAGCTGTCAAAGGCCGCCGAAGGCAGACCGAATGCCGGAACAAGATTAGTGCCAGTGTTGGTGGCGATGATATTGGCTGTCCAGGAAACCCCATAGTTGGCGCTCCGCGCTGTAACCAGACCCTGGGTCGCGTTGTCGGTCGCCGAGATGACAAACAGGCTCGACGGGCTGAGATAATTGATGGCGATGGAAGGGTCCGATTCGTTTCCTTTATCCTGGCTGATATCGACCACATCGCTCCCGACGGAGAAAGTGATTTGGGCCGAAGCGGGAACAGTCAGGGCCAAACAAGAGGCCAAGGCCAGCAGCGCCAGAGCGCGTGAATTCAATGCATACATAAAAAAACCTTCGTAGGGGACACACCGGCGGCACGACCTCCGTCCGCGAGCGAACGCGACATGGTCAACCGACTGCACGAGACCCCTCTCATTGGCGATTCAAGGTTAGAGTAACAAAGCTGGCGGAGTTTACAACTGGAAAAATCAAAGGGCTTTTCGGCGGAAAAAAGGCCCGCATCAACGCGTCAAAAAGCCCGCGCCAAAAAGATTGACCGCCGGGGCGGTTTGGCGTATATCTTCGTGTTTGAAGATATGGCGTTTGGGCAGTCAAATTCCGCGATAGCCGTGGCTCTTTGGTGGGTTGCCGGCGGTTGCTGCCTCCTGCCGCAGCGGGCCGCGGCGGGGGACAAGATTGAATTCTCGGTCCCGGCGTTTGTCGGAGGAGTGCCGCAACGGGAGATCGAGCCAAAAGACAGCAAGACGCCGGCCCCGGCGCCGCGCGCCTCGCCCTACGATCTTGGCGTCTATTATCAGGCGCCTGAATCTTCCACCATCATCGTCACCGGCCCGAGGGGGATGGATCGACACAAATGGGATTCGCGTTTCTCGCCGGAGGGAGGGCGGAGGGACTTGGGCGGATTCGACGGCGAATCGCGGACGGACGGCACCGAGGGACTCACCAACAATCCAAGCAGGCTAGGGAACGGCAACCCATCGGGCAGTTTGGGGCCGGGAAGAAACGCGGAATCGCTGGAAACTTCAGCGGACCTGGCCTATCGGAGCGACGCATTGAGGTCATTCGGAAGGAACGATGATCGAGAGCGTCAGCCGTTTGCCGACCGGCAGTCCGCCGACCGGTATTTTGATTCCCGCCAAGGCCCCGCCTGGATGCAAGGATCGGACGACCACGGGTTCTTCGGCATGGATTGGATGCGGCACGGGGAATTCCAGCCGGATCAATTCAGGAACCCGTACGAGCAGCAATCAGCCGTGGGAGCGGCAGGTGCATTTCATGGCGGCGTGGACAGCCCGCAAACTCCGGCGTTGCCGCCGAGCACGATCGGGTCTTCGTTCCTTGGAAGCAGCGTCCCGGAGGGAGGCGGAGACGGATTATTTGGAACGCCGGCGCGGGCTTGGGATTCCGGAGCGAGCGCGCTGCCGGGGGCGCGGAGCGACTCCGGCGGAGACCAGCTTTGGTCAGGCGGCGGCCAGAGGCAGGCGCCGACGGCGCCGGCGGTGCTGCCCCTGCCCCGCAAGCCTTGGGACGTGTTCCAACAATAGGCTTAGAATTGTGTTTATTTGCCGGGGCCGATCTGTTTTAATGCCGGACACCGGCATCAAACGGAATCCCGGGGGGGGCCAATACACGGGATGTTCAGCGGAGAAACTATGAAAACGGATCTGATAATGGTAAAACGCGCAACAACACTTAAAAAGGTCGCGGTAAAGAAGCGGCCGCCGCTTCCGCTGGCCAAGGGCCAACTGTGGAAAATGGACGACAAACACATAGAGATCATGGAAGTGGGAAAGACCCTCACCCACTACCGGCTCTTTCAAAGCCAGAAGCGGGTTCCCATCAGCCTGGGAGGCATTGCCGCCGTCCAAGCCTATCTGAAAACCAACGGCGCCAAACTGATCCGCAAACCCGTCCCAGTCAAAGTCGCCTGATTCCCGCCGGGCGGAAAAGCCGGGCTTGTTTTACCTGTTTTACATCAAGTTCACTGGATCGACATCGATCGTCATGGTAACACCATCGGGCAGGTTCAGGCTGGCGGACATCTCTGCCAGGCAGCGGCTCAGTTTGGCGATGTGCCGGGTGCGCAGCAGGAGGTGATGCCGGTAGAGGGTTTCGGCCCGGGCCAGCGGGGCGGGCGCGGGACCCGCGATGGCCAGATCGGGAACCGTGCCGGCCCATTTCTCGATTTCCTGCCGCACGTGGGCCGCTGAAAACGCCACTTTCTCCTCGTTGCGCCCCTTGAACAGCAGCAGGGCGATGCGACTGGCGGGCGGATAGTTCAATTGCCGCCGGAACTCGATTTCCTGCTCGTAAAACCCGGCGAAGTCGTGGCGCCGCGCGTATTGAATGGCCGGGTGGAACGGCGTGAACGACTGAATGAACACCTCGCCTTCGACGTCCCCGCGCCCGGCGCGGCCCGCCACCTG
>PLGF01000030.1 GCA_003138485.1 Verrucomicrobiales bacterium
CTGATCGAATATCCCTGGAGCAGTTTTGGATTTGAGCCGATGGCTTTCCCCTCTGGAATGCGATTTATGCCGATTTGTCTTGCGCGACCCGGTTCAGGACATATGGTGTGAGTGCTCATAGAGCTTAGTTTACCGGGTGTCCGACTGCGATGGGTATGGGCAGTCCCTCTCCTTTTATTCCCTGCTTTTAAAAGCTGGAGCCACAATCGTGGCTCAAATTAAAGAAGATACAGAAAGCTTAAATTATGTTTATGAACTCAGGCCGAAACACATCATCCACTTCAACCCCTCGGAACGCCGCGAAATCAGCGCCAATTGCAACTGCCGGCGTTTCTGCGATCAAGCCAACCAAGCCGACAAGAGCAACCCCTTCGCAAGCGATGATCGCACTAAAAGCCTACGAGATTTGGCTGTCGGGAGGACAGCAGCCCGGCTGTGACCAGAAACATTGGTTCGAAGCTGAACAGCAACTGCAGAGCGCATAAGGAATTTTGTGGAAGCAGTGAAACCGCCAGACCGCGCGGCCATGATCTTTGGCCCCCCGAAATCGGGTCCGCCGATCATCCCGGAGCGAGATTCTGATGCGCTCAAGGCCGCCCATTCCGATCCGCGGGCAACCCTGGGCGATTCAGCGCAATTCCGTGAAAATCTTCGCCGCCGATACGATACGCCCTATCCGGTTCCGTGGAGTCACGGAAGATTGAATGATTGAAGGTCGGAGTTCACGCAAGATCGAAGCGATCAAGGTTCATCACTTTGTGCCAGGCCGCGACAAAGTCGTGGACGAACTTCATCCCGGCGTCGGCACTTCCATAGACTTCAGCCAGGGCGCGGAGTTGGGAGTTTGAACCGAAGACAAGGTCCACGCGTGTGCCGGTCCACTTGAGCGCCCCCGTTTTGCGATCTCGGCCTTCAAAGAGGTCCGCGTCTTTCGAGACCGGCTTCCATTCCGTGCCCATGTCGAGCAGGTTCACGAAGAAGTCGTTGGTCAGCGCATCGGGTCGATTGGTGAAGGCTCCGTGCCGCGCCCCTCCGAAGTTGGTGTTCAGGACGCGCATGCCTCCCACGAGCACCGTCATTTCGGGCGCGGTCAGGGTCAGTAATTGCGCCTTGTCAACCAGCAGTTTCTCGGCCGATACAGTGTATTTCCCCTTGAGGTAATTGCGAAAGCCCTCCGCGATGGGTTCGAGCACGGCGAAGGACTCGACGTCGGTCTGCTCCTGCGAGGCATCCATGCGTCCCGGTGTGAAGGGGACCGTGACCTCGGAACCGGCATTTTTCGCAGCTTTTTCGACGCCCGCGCAACCGGCTAGAACGATCAGGTCCGCCAGCGAGACCTTCTTGCCGCCTTTAGCCGTCTTGTTGAACGCGCTCTGGATAGCGCCGAGAGTCTCCAGCACCTTCGCCAACTGGGCGGGTTGGTTGACTTCCCAATCCCTCTGCGGCGCCAGGCGAATGCGGGCGCCGTTCGCCCCGCCGCGCTTGTCGGAGCCACGGAACGTGGACGCCGCCGCCCAGGCGGTGGAAACCAATTGCGAGATGGACAGGCCGGAAGCCAGGATTTTGTCCTTCAGCGAGGTGGCGTCCTTCGCGCCGATCAATTTGTGGTTCACCGCGGGGATGGAGTCCTGCCAGATGAGTTCCTCTTTCGGGACCTCCGGGCCGAGATAACGCGCGCGCGGGCCCATGTCACGATGTGTGAGCTTGAACCACGCGCGGGCAAACGCGTCTGCGAACTGATCTGGATTCTCCATGAAACGCCGGGAGATTTTTTCGTAAGCCGGGTCGAACCGCAAGGCGAGGTCCGTGGTGAGCATGGAAGGCGCGATACGTTTTGAGGCATCATGCGCGGCGGGCACTGTGCCGGCGCCGGCGCCATTTTTCGGCGTCCACTGATGCGCGCCGGCGGGGCTTTTGGTAAGCTCCCATTCGTAACCGAACAGGTTTTGGAAAAAACTGTTGCTCCACTTCGTGGGCGTGGTGCTCCAGGTCACTTCCAGGCCGCTGGTAATCGCGTCGCCGCCTTTGCCCGTGCCGAAAGTGCTCTTCCAGCCCAAGCCCTGCTCATCGAGGCCGGCCGCTTCGGGAGCAGACCCCACATGGGAGGCAGGGCCGGCGCCGTGGGTCTTGCCGAAGGTGTGGCCCCCGGCAATGAGTGCCACTGTCTCCTCATCGTTCATCGCCATGCGGGCGAAGGTCTCGCGGATATCGCGCGCCGAGGCAACCGGATCGGGGTTGCCGTTGGGGCCTTCCGGGTTGACGTAAATCAGCCCCATCTGCACGGCAGCGAGCGGATTTTCCAGCTCCCGGTCGCCTGAATAGCGTTTGTCACCCAGCCATGTGTCTTCAGAGCCCCAATAGACGTCCTGATCCGGCTCCCAGACATCCTCCCGACCGCCTCCGAAACCGAACGTCTTGAACCCCATCGTTTCCAGGGCGACGTTCCCCGTGAGAATTATCAAGTCGGCCCATGAAATCTTCCGGCCATACTTCTGCTTGATCGGCCACAGCAGGCGGCGCGCCTTGTCCAGGCTGACGTTGTCCGGCCAACTGTTGAGCGGCGCGAAACGCTGCTGACCCCTGCCGCCGCCGCCGCGGCCGTCGCCGGTGCGGTAGGTGCCGGCGCTGTGCCAGGCCATGCGAATGAACAAAGGGCCGTAGTGGCCGAAATCCGCCGGCCACCAGTCCTGCGAGTCGGTCATCAGCGCCGCGAGGTCCTTCTTCACAGCCGCCAAATCAAGGCTCTTGAACTCTTCCGCGTAGTTGAACTCCCCGCCCATGGGATTGGACTTGGAGGAATGCTGGCGCAGCAGTTCGAGCTTCAACTGGTTCGGCCACCAATCGCGGTTCGAGGCGCTGCTTCCGGCAGCGGAGTGGAAAGGACATTTGGGTTCGGTTGACATAGGTGTTCTCCTTAGGCGAGCTTTTCCAGCAGGTCATCATCCAGCATCACGAGCGGTCCGCGCGGACCGGCGGTGATGGAGTTCCGGCCATCGGCGGCAGCCTTGCCACCCGTTGCGGTCAAGATTTCAAGTTTTCCAGCCATAAACCTGCATTCTCTCTGGCCCATTAAAGCACAATATACCAAGAGCGGCAAGCCGAAACCGAAAGCTCAGAACCTCGCCTAACGATCGCAAACTCGAATAAAGACCGCATAAAATATGGAACCTCAAAACCAATGCCAATATAGAAATCAGAGTGAACCGCGAAATACGCCAAATACTCGAACTCCGAACTGCTTTCGGGGGAACAGTTCCGGATTTTTCGCGTGGTTCGCGTGGCTCGCGGTTCAAAAACTTTCTTAGGCGAAGATTTGGGAAAAAGGTCGGATTTTTCTTGAAAAGAATGTCAGAAATATCCAGGGCAGAAACATAACACCCCCCCCGTTGGGAGCGAAGGGCCATTTTCATCTTTCTGTCCCCATTTTTCTGACAATTGCGTTTCCTTTCAAAATCTTTGAATTACGCCTTTTCTCCGGAAGCTATTTTTGCACGCGCCCTTACGTCAAGCCAGCGGGAGTTGCGGCTCTTGCGGCTTACAACGCCATCTGCCGCCAAGCCCCCCAGACTACGCCCCCAGAAGCAGAGGTTTTTCGGCTTGAAATGGCCGAAACTACTGTACGCCCCCTTTGAAGTAAAAACAGGGATAACCGTGAAAAAAATTGTTTCTCGCTAAAGTTATTCTCTCGCTTGGCCGATTACCCTAATGGATCTCTTGGATCGGTTGATAAGTTGGCCGTGGCAATTGCTTTTCGATGAAAATAACACTGAATCCGTTGATGCTGGTCCTAAAGACCTGTCCGCCAATTGCGCTGTCGTCGCTAATGATTTGGGCAATGGGCAATAATGCCGCCTGCGCGGCAGATCCGGCAAGCCTTTTTCCAAAAACCGGCGTTCTTCTGGGGGCCTATGCCGAACCTAAAACAAACACGGCGGAGCAGGCCACCATGATGCTGGAAAATGAAATCGGACGGCGATTCTGTCTTGATCACCAGTATTACCAATGGCAAGACGGGATTCCCACCTCATACGAAACTTGGACCGCATCACAGGGACGGATTCCATTTGTGGCATGGAAACCAAAGGACACAAACGATCTGTCTCCTATCCGATGGAGCGTTATCACCAATGGTGTTTGGGACTGGTGGATCACTAATCGGGCCAGCGCTTTCAAGCAGTTTGAGCAACTCACCCTGATGACTTTCCACCACGAACCGGAAAACGATCAAGACACACCAGGGGTAACAAACTATGGCACCGCCGAAGAGTATCAGGCGGCGTTTCGCCATGTCGTGTCCCTTTTTCGCGATCAAGGCGTAACTAATGTGATCTGGGCCGTGGTGCTAACTCAACCCTCCTACACGAATCCCGCCACCGGTGGTCGTATGCAGGCAGATCGCTGGTATCCGGGAGATGATGTTGTGGACGTCATCGGTTGCGATGGTTACAACTGGTATCCCAGAGATACAAACGCCGTTTGGACTCCCTTTACGAATGTCTTTTCAGGATTCTACGCTTGGGGAACAAACAACCATCAAAAACCTCTTGTAGTCGCTGAATTTGGGTGCATGGAAGATACGAATAATCCAAATGCGAAGGCGGACTGGTTTGCAGAGATTCCAAACACGATCCAACAATGGCCGGCGGTTAAGGCCGTCTGCTATTTCAACTTTACCAATCGGCCCTATCCTTGGAACCTGGATTCTTCGCCAGCGTCTCTCGCTGCCTTTCATGCCATGGGAATGAATCCCTATGTGTATCCTCCGCGGCCAGTCACTCTGAATTGCGTTTTGTCCTCCGGATTCGCCACACTCCAGATTATGGGTGGCATCGGTTCAACGTGTCAGATCGAGTATGCTGATTCACCCGCCAGCACCCACTGGACTACGCTTACCAACGTGACATTGTGCAACTCCCCCAGTGTTTTCGTCGATTCCAACCCTGCCACCGGCGTGCTCCAGCGATTCTACCGCTGCCCCTAGTGAAAAACGCTCTAGAGCAAGCCCGATCTATGGAATGGACAAAGCTCTGGTCTGACCCGAAGGGGGCGCCATAGCTGCGAGACGCCCCCCTTTGAAGGCGTGCCACCATGGGCAAAATCGCGCATTTCCAACAAGATTCTTCTGAATGTCATTTGATGCCGCCAAATCGAAGAAAAGAGGCTTTGGCGGACAGGCAAGGGAGAACAGATGTCGCCCAGCTCTGGTTTTGCGAATGAGCGTCCGGCAAATCCAGTCGTGTGCTTTTCCGTTCTGCGGCGCGGAGATCCCGGCGCTTATGCAGGCTTGTGCATCCTTGTGCATGATAATTGCGGGGCGCGCGCAAGATTGGGGCTTGGGGGCCGTATTGACCATGTATGAGAGTACACTTTCAACTTTTCAGATTGGTTGAGCTGCTGCTGGCGTGCGGGCTGGTCGCGGTGCTCATCAGCCTTTACCAAGGCTTTTGCAAAGAGGAGCGCGGGGACGACAAGCTGCACGATCTGGAAGACCGGGTTGCAAGGCTCGAAAAGCCAGGCGGGAAATAGGAACCAGCCACGGCGAGGCGCGCAGCGCCCATTGATCAACGGGAACCTATTGCCGACTGGCGCCCCATTGCCAATTCCGAATTTCCGGGAGATCCTCGCCGTTTTTATCGATGTACTGCTTGTGCTCAATCAGCTTGTCCTTGAGCTGCTGCTTGAGGTAGATGCCCTTCTCGCCCGTTCGCGGCACACGGTCGATGGTATCCATGACGAGATGGAAGCGGTCCAGATCGTTGAGCACCGTCATGTCGAAAGGGGTCGTGATGGTGCCTTCTTCCTTGTAGCCGCGGACGTGGATATTGTCGTGGTTGGCGCGGCGGTAGGTCAGACGGTGGATCAGCCACGGGTAGGCATGGAAGGCGAAGATGACCGGCTTGTCTTTGGTGAAAAGCTCGTCGAAATCAGTGTCGCTCAACCCGTGCGGGTGCTCGGTTTGGGGCTGCAACTTCATGAGATCCACGACGTTGACCACGCGGATTTTCAGATCGGGCAGACGCTCGCGCATGATCGACACGGCAGCCAGCGTTTCCAGAGTCGGCACATCGCCACAGCAGGCCATGACGACGTCGGGACGCACCCCCTGGTCGTTGCTGGCCCATTGCCAGATGCCGATGCCTTCGGCGCAATGTTTGACTGCGGCGTCCATGGTCAGCCACTGCGGCGCCGGGTGTTTGCCGGCGACGACGACGTTGACGTAATGGCGGCTGCGCAGGCAATGGTCCATGACCGAAAGCAGGCAGTTGGCGTCCGGCGGTAGGTAAACGCGGACGACTCCGGCCTTCTTGTTGACGACATGATCGATGAACCCGGGGTCCTGGTGGGTGAAGCCGTTGTGATCCTGGCGCCAGACGTGGGAGGCGAGCAGGTAGTTCAACGAGGCGATTTTCCGCCGCCACGGAAGGCCGGAGGTCACCTTGAGCCACTTGGCGTGCTGGTTGAACATCGAATCGACAATGTGAATGAATGCCTCGTAGCAGTTAAACAGCCCGTGCCGGCCCGTCAGAAGATAGCCTTCCAGCCAGCCTTCGCATTGATGCTCGCTGAGCATTTCCATCACGCGGCCCGCGGGTGCGAGGAATTCGTCGTTCGCGACGGTGGCGGCGTCCCATTGGCGGTTGGTCACTTTAAAGAGCGCTTCCAGTCCGTTGGAGAGCGTTTCATCCGGGCCGAAGACGCGGAAATTGCGCTGCTCGCTGTTCAACTTGGCCACGTCGCGCAGGAAAGGCCCCAGAACGTGAGTGTCGCCGATGCCGCGCACTCCCGGCGCGGGCACAGCGGCCGCGTAATCCCGGAAATCCGGCATGCGCAGGTCGCGAAGGAGAATGCCGCCGTTGGCGTGAGGATTGGCCCCCATGCGCCGCTCGCCTTTGGGAGCCAGTTCAGCCAGTTCGGCTTTCAGGCGGCCCTGCGCGTCGAAGAGTTCCTGGGGACGGTAGCTCTTGAGCCAGTCTTCCAGCAGCTTCAGGTGTTCGGGATGAGAGGCCGGGTCGGAGAGCGGCACTTGGTGCGAACGGAAGGTGCCTTCAATTTGCAGACCATCCACCACTTTCGGCCCCGTCCAGCCCTTGGGGGAATTGAGGACTATCATCGGCCAGCGCGGACGGGCAATGTTGCCCCGGACGCGGGCATTTTGCCGGATTTCCTTGATCTTCTCCACCGCCGTGTCGAGCGCTGCGGCCATGGCCTGGTGCATCGGCTCAGGCTCGTGTCCCTCCACGAAATAGGGCGTCCAGCCGTAGCCGCGCAACAACTGTTCCAATTCCTCGCGGGTGATGCGGGCAAGGAGGGTCGGGTTGGAAATCTTNNTAGCCGTTGAGATGCAGGATCGGAAGCACAGCCCCGTCAGTGGCCGGATTGAGAAACTTGTTGGAATGCCACGCCGTGGCCAGCGGTCCGGTTTCCGCCTCGCCATCGCCGACGACGCAGGCGACGATCAGTTCGGGACTGTCGAAAACGGCCCCGAAAGAATGGCTCAACGAATAGCCCAGCTCGCCCCCTTCGTGGATGGAGCCTGGAGTCTCAGGGGCGGCGTGGCTGGGGATGCCGCCGGGGAAGGAAAACTGAAGAAAGAGCTTCCGCAACCCGGCCTCGTCCTGGCTGACGTTGGGATAGTATTCACTGTAAGTGCCCTCCAGGTAAGTGTTGCCCACGACCGCGGGGCCGCCGTGACCGGGGCCGGAGACGTAAATCATGTCGAGGTCGTATTTTTTGATGACCCTGTTCAAATGGACGTAAATGAAATTCTGCCCCGGAGTTGTGCCCCAATGTCCCAACAGCATGTGTTTCACGTCTTGCAGCGTCAGCGGGCGCTTCAAGAGCGGATTGTCGTAGAGATAAATCTGGCCCACAGACAGGTAGTTGGCCGCGCGCCAATAGGCATCCATTTTGCCCAGAAGATCAGGCGAGAGGGGCTGATTGGCGGCATCGCTTTTTCTTGTTTTCATAAGGATTCTTATGGAGCTGCCGGGGTCGTCTTCGGCCCGGCCTTCCGTTGGAACGCACCCTACAGGAATTCACCTGATTCACAACAAATAAGTCAGACACACCCGTCCTCCAACGTGGATGTTTCTGGCATCAAAACGGCGGTTTTTCAGGCTCCGAGCGGCCGGTTATCCTGTGGACAACGAGGGAACAACTTTTTTTCAAAAAATGCTTGCAACCACTATATGTGGTGTTACGCTCAAAAAAGACTCCCCACTGGATGGGGATCGCGGTCTGGAACCGCGTTTTGTAGCCGCCGGCCGGATTGAGGCAAGCGAAAGAATTTTTGGCATAGTTTAATCAGACATCGAAATAAAGGATTTCACATGATTGACGCACGCGCCCAAGTCGAGTCTGCCGTTGAGTCCCCGCACCGGCGCCGCTCCAAATCGTCCGTTGCCGCTCGCAGCCGGGCGGGAAGATCGCCGGCTGACACGTTGCTGCCAATGGAACGGGTCTTTAGCGATCCGTCCGTCAAACCCTTCGATCAGCTTGAATGGGAGAGGCGCACCGCCGAAATCACCGATGAAGGCGGCAAGGTCATCTTCAAGCAGGAAAATGTCGAAGTCCCGAAATCCTGGTCGCTTCTGGCCACCAAAGTGGTTGTATCCAAGTATTTTTATGGCGAACAGAACACCAGCGAACGCGAAACTTCCGTCCGCCAGTTAATCCATCGGGTGTGCCGGACCATTGCCGATTGGGGTGTGCGCGACAAGTATTTTGACAAGGCGAAGGGGGAAGTCTTTTATGACGAATTGGCCTGGCTCTGCGTCAACCAGTATGGCGCCTTCAATTCGCCGGTCTGGTTTAATGTCGGCCTTTTCCATCAGTACCAAGTCGGCGCCCAATCCGCCCGCGGCAATTGGTTTTACAACCGCCAGACCGCGCAAGGCGAGCGCGCCCGCACCCAGTATGAGTACCCTCAAGGCAGCGCCTGCTTCATTCAATCGGTCGATGACAACATGGAAAGCATCATGCAACTGGCTCACAGCGAAGCGATGCTCTTCAAATACGGCTCCGGCACCGGCACCGACTTAAGCCCCATCCGCTCAAGCCGGGAGAAGCTCAGCGGCGGCGGCCGGCCCAGCGGCCCCCTCTCCTTCCTCAAGGTCTATGACCAGGTGGCCAACGTCGTCAAATCCGGCGGCAAGACCCGCCGCGCGGCCAAAATGAACACCTTGCGCGACTGGCATGGCGACATCGAAGAGTTTGTCGATGCCAAACAGAAAGAGGAAAAGAAGGCCTGGGCCTTGATCGAACAAGGCTATGACGGCTCCTATAATGGCGACGCCTACGGAAGCGTCATGTACCAGAACGAGAATCTCTCCGTGCGCGTCAGCAATGCTTTCATGCAAGCCGCCCTGGAAGGCAGGGAATGGTGGACGCGCCGCTCGACCGACGGCACCCCGTTGGAGAAAAAGGACGCCGCCACGCTGCTCACCAAGATGGCCGAGGGCACCTGGATTTGCGGCGACCCCGGAATGCAATACGACGGCGCCATCCAAAAATGGCACACCTGCAAGGGCACCGAGCCAATCCACTCCACCAACCCCTGCTCCGAATACGTCTTCATCAACAACACCGCCTGCAACCTCGCCTCGCTCAACTTGATGAAATTCAAGCGCGACGACGGCAAATTCGACATCGAACGGTTCAAGGCGGCCATTCGTGTTTTCATCACCGCGCAGGAAATCCTCGTCGATAACGCCAGCTATCCAACCCGGCAGATCGCCGAGAATTCCCATGTCTTCCGCACCCTCGGCCTTGGCTACGCCAATCTCGGCTCGCTCATTATGAGCTACGGCTTGCCTTATGATTCCAACGAAGGCCGCGCCCTGGCCGGCGCCGTCACCGCCATCATGACCGGCCACGCCTACGAACAATCCGCGCAAATCGCCGCCGTCACGCAGCCTTTCAAGGGCTACCACGACGCCCGCTGCGCCCATGTCTCCGCTCCCCTGGCCAGGGACAACGCGGACTCCATGCTCGGCGTCATCCAACTCCATCGCGACGCCGTCGAGGAAATCCATCCCAGCTATGAATTCGCCTATCTCAAAGACGATGCCCGCCAGTGCTGGGACCGCGCCCTGTCCAGCGGACGCCAGTCCGGCTACCGCAACGCGCAGGTCACCGTCCTGGCGCCGACCGGCACCATCGCCTTCCTGATGGATTGCGATACGACGGGCATCGAGCCGGACATAGCGTTGGTCAAATATAAATTGCTCGCCGGCGGCGGGATGCTTAAAATCGTCAACCGCGGCGTGGGCGACGCCCTCCAGCGGCTGGGATACCCGGAGAGCGAACGCGCCGCCATCCTCGCCCACGTCGAGAAATTTGACACCATTGAGGACGTGCAGGAAGAAGGCGGAGTCATCCGATGCGGTTTGAGAACCGAGCACCTGCCGGTCTTCGACTGTGCCTTCAAGGCCTATCGCGGCAAGCGCAGCATCAGCTACATGGCCCATCTGAAGATGATGGCGGCGGCCCAGCCTTTCATTAGCGGCGCCATTTCCAAGACGGTCAACCTGCCCCATGACTGCACCGTGGATGACATCAAGGACGCCTATGTCCAGGCATGGAAAATGGGGCTTAAGTGCGTTGCCATTTACCGCGACGGCTCCAAGCGGTCGCAACCGCTGAACACCAGGAAGACCGGCGACGGAGCCGAAGACCCATCCGCGGCCGAGCGCCTCAAGGAAATGGGAGCCGAGATAGAAAGACTCAAGGCCCAAGCCGGCCTGCCCTTGCGCCGCCGTCTGCCCGAAACCCGCACCGCCATCACCCATAAATTCGACGTGGCCGGACACGAGGGCTACTTGACAGTCGGCCTCTTCGACGACGGCCAGCCCGGAGAGCTGTTCATCACCATGGCCAAGGAGGGCTCGACCATCGGGGGATTGATGGACTGCGTCGGCACGCTGACGAGCCTGGCCTTGCAATATGGCGTGCCGCTGGAAGCGTTGATGCGCAAATTCGCCCACCAACGATTCGAGCCGTCCGGTTTCACCAAGAACCCGGAAATCCGCAATGCTTCCTCCATTATTGACTACGTTTTCCGCTGGCTTGCCCTCCAGTTCATTCCCGGCTACCGCGAGGCCAGCCTGGGCACCCGCAATCAGCCTGAACTGGCGATGCCCGGTCTCATGGACGAGGTCAAAAAAAAAATAAACCGCCCGGTTTCTGACCTGCCGCTTTCCGACGACGCCGACATTCTGGTCCATCCGGGCGGCGCCTCCAACGGCCACGGCAACGGCAGCCGCGCCAAAACCGCGCCCGCCCGCGTCGTCACGAGTTTGAGCGAGAGCGTGGCCCATTTTCAACTTGACGCCCCGACGTGCCCCAACTGCGGCCACGTCGCCGTGCGCAACGGGGCCTGCTACAAATGCCTCAACTGCGGCGAAAGCCTGGGATGTTCATAACATATTCACAAAAGCCCTTCACAGCCGGGATGCGACCATCACTGTTTCCAAGATTGGCCAGGGCACGCTTCCAAAATGGTGTCGAGACGCCTCTGGCTTGTCTCATGGGGGGTGAAGTGCGGCCCATGCGCGACGGCAAGAACAGCATCGTGCTGACCCCTAAATCGGCCAAACGTCAAGGAGCCGTTGGCTTGCTTGAATTGTTTGCCGCCTGCCCTGTTCCATTCCCAGCGCCAGCACGACATCGGCTGCCATTCAAGTGAGCTTCTTGATCGACACGGACCTTTTGTCGATGCTTGAACGAAAGCAAGTGCCGGCAAAATTGGCCCATTGGATCCAGAACACCGTGGGTCCACGTCCGTCGAGAATCTTGCGCTGGCCTGCTTCGACTGCAACCGGCGGAAAGGCCCCAACATCTCCTCCGTGGATCCTGACACAGGAGAAGTCGTTCAGCTTTCAACCCGCGACGCGATACTTGGTCGGTTCATTTCTGCCTCCAGGGTGTGCGCATTATCGGTCGAACGCCAGTTGGGCGCGCGACAGCGGAGCTGTTGCAATTCAATAGCCCCTCGCGCATTCGGGTTCGAGAAGAACTGCGGAAAGCGGGCCAGTACTGAGATCCAACGCATCCCCCCTGCGTTTTTGCGTGGCAGCTTGCCCCGGATGCGGATTCGGGCATAATATGTCCTTGATGGAACGAAACGAATCAGGTTTGCACGCTGATAAACGACTGTTGGATTCGATGTTCCTGTATGCAAGTGGTTGATTTGCAACGGCTGCGCCCGTAGCTCAGTTGGATAGAGCAACTGCCTTCTAAGTCGGGAACCTGATTTTTGCTATCGTTGCCAATTGCTGATTTGCCCTGTGTTTATAGGGGTATTGTGAACCTTCGGCTTTGGCTGCGGCTTGCCATTTTTTGCCGGAAAAATGGGGGTCAGTATAGAAAGGGAGTATAGAAAACTCTCACAGCGCCGCGATGAATTCTCCCGCGCTGACCCCGGCCTGCTCCAGAATCCCCTTGAGCGTTCCACGGCTGATCTCCCGGTGCATCGGCACAACGCAACCGCGATTTCCCCGGCGCATAATCACATGACTGCCGCTTTGGCGTTTGAAAACAAATCCCAGCCGCTCCAATGCACGGCGCGCTTCCTTGCCCGACACATCCGGGAGTTTAGGCATGAGCCAGCGACGACACCTCGAAGGTCGTAAGAATCGCCCGGCGCTTTGTGGCCAGGGGAAACTCGGAGAGATAAAGTTCCGTCGCTTCTTTCAAATTGGCGAGAGCCTCCTCGAACGTCTTGCCCTGGGTAGTCGTGCCCGTTTCGGGATTGTGCGCGACGAGCCAATCACTGTCCGCATCAGGATAAATGACGGCGGTAAAATTCAGGGTTTTTTTGCGCATTGTTAGGTTTTCCTCACGCTTGGCAGATGGCGTCTTCCGGCGAATACTGGCGGGCAAGCTGCGTCGCGGAGAACTGGCTCCACTCTTTGTCTTCTTTTTCGGCGGCGCGGCGGGTCAAAAGAAAATCAACGTAATGCAACGCCTCTGCCTGGAGATTCTCCGGCAGATGCCTCGCCTTTTCAAAAAGCATTTCGGCGGTGCTCATGTCCGCCACTACGATGCCCCTCAAATCAGTTTAAATCAAGCGCGGATGCGCCTTTCGGAAAAACGAGAGCCAACGCCAGGCCCGCCGCCGAGAATCGCCCCTGATGGGGGTAGAACGGAAAAAGGCAATTGATTGGGGGTCGTAACGGGGCAATCAATCGCGGTGGGGCCGCGCGGACCCTGAGAGCGCAAATGCAACTGATCCGGCCCAGGACGACCGACAGCGCAACGCGGCAGCAAAGGTTCGAATGGCCTTCCTCGAAGCCAACAACGCCACACTAAAAGCAAAAGGGGAAAGGCGAATGCCCCGCGAAGTCCCCGCGTTTCGTTTCTGGCAACAATCTGTTGCTCATCTGACAACGGTCTGCCATCTCTCTGATGGAGGGCTGCCAGGTGGCCGGCCAAACGCCTTCCGTGCGCCTGATGCAAATGGCCTAACCCCGTTAGGAGTAGGGCGTCCGTATGAAATTTTCAATGTTTCCACACGTCTAAATTGCTCGGTATGGTAGGCTGCTTTTGTTGCTGCGTTGCCGGTGCGATTGCGGGTCTTATTGGTGCAATTCCGACCGCTGGCATATTTTGCCTAGTAATCAGCCACGCAAGAAAAAAATCGGGTTGAAATGTCCTTTAAAGTAGAGGGTGGAAGCCCGATGTCGAGGCTGAGGATGCACGCCGCATCATTTCGTTGCGAATCTCACAAGGTTGGCCATTGCTGCCGAATGCTGGTCGCGCAGATGGCCGTAAACTTTCATCGCCAATGCGCCGCCGTCGCGGTGGCCGAGCCAACGGGACACGGTGGGGATGTCCACGCCGCTTTCGATGCAGCGGGTGGCGAACAGGTGGCGCAGGTCGTGGTGGGTGAGACGGGCGATGCCAACAACCTTGGCGGCGCGGTCCATTGCCCGTTGGCATTCGCGGACGCGCATCACGGCGGCGGTCTTTGGTTCGTCTGTCCTCTCCGATTTCATCCGTTCCAACAACTGGCGCATGTCCGGTATCATGGGGACTTCGCGGGATTCGCCGGAGCGCCTGCCTTTAAGGCCGGTTTCTGGTTCGCCGCGCACGGTGATTTTTCCGCGCACAAAATCACAGTCCGCCCAGGTGATGTATTTGGCTTCGGTGATGCGGAAACCGCCGAAGGCCAGGAATTGAACCAACTCCGCGCACGGTTTTGAATGTCCGCTTCCGCCGCTTTCAATCTCCTGGACGAACTTCTCAAACTGCTCCGGTTCCGGCAGGCGGAGGCGCTTCGAGGTTTCCGAGAGGCGTTTCATTTCTTTCGTTTTGGCGGGATTGTCGCGTCTGGCGCCCGCTTCAATCCCGATCTCGAAAATTGCGCGGACGATCCCCAGGGTGTGGTTGAAACTGGTGGGGCTGTAATCCTTCGCAAAGCGATTCCGCCATTCGATGCAATCGGCCTTGGTGAAGTCTTTGATCGCTTTGGCCTTCGCGTCCGGCCACGACTTGAAAAAGGCGTCCAAGCGTTCCTGATGATATGCCTTGGTCTTGGGTTTGAAGTCAGGGGATGCGTTGATTCTCTCGATGTACATCCTGGCGGCGGCCTCGAACGTGATGCGCGGGTCGCTCCCAGAGGCGAGCAATTCCTGTTCGTCCCTGGCTTCTTTGATTTTGTCCGGCAAGCGTTGGGCGGCGGTGCTCAAAACGTCCGTGTCCAAGCCGCGCCAAATCAACTTGCCGTTGCTGCGAAAACGGGCAAAGTATTTGCCGGATGAAGCGTTGCGAACCAGATTGGCGTACTTTGTTTTCTGCCAGAGGCGGCTGGCGGATTTCTCGTCCATATTCGTTTTCATGCCTCAGTATAGAAAACAAGTATAGAAAAGTGAAATTACCGTTCGATGGTCAGTGCATAAAACCTTTATTTTAAAGTGTTTGCGCCCGTAGCTCAGTTGGATAGAGCAACTGCCTTCTAAGCAGTGGGTCGCGCGTTCGATTCGCGCCGGGCGCGCCACTTATCGTGATTTATTCGGAGAACATTTTCAAGTGATTGAATCGCTGGAACAGCAGCTCGACAGTTTCGACCCCGCGCAACGACACCGGGCGCTGGTCCTCCTTTGGCGGGAGATCGAGGAGGGGAAATTGCCGGCGCCGAGGCCAGGCACGGACGTTAACCTGCACGCGCACACTTTTTTTTCTTACAACGCGTATGGGTATTCGCCGTCGAAGTTCGCATGGCTGGCGCGCAAGGCGGGACTGGCTGTGGCGGGGATTGTCGATTTCGACGTGCTGGACGCGTTGGAGGAATTTCTGAAGGCGGGGCGCATTGTCGGACTCAAGGCTTGTGCAAGCCTGGAATCGCGCGTTTTCGTGCCGGAGTTTTCCACGCGCGTGATCAATTCCCCCGGCGAACCGGGGATCGCCTATCACATGGGTGTGGGTTTTACGTCGGCGGCGCCGCAGCCGTTCCTGGCAGAAATGCGGCAGGCGGCGGAGCGGCGGACGCGCGAACTGCTGCTGCGCGTCAATGCCTTCATGCGCCCCGTGGAGCTGGATTACGAGAAAGACGTTGTGCCGCTGACGCCCAAGGGCAACGCGACGGAGCGGCATCTCTGCGAGGCTTTCGAACGCAAGACCGCGCGGGTGTTTGCCGCCCCAGCCCAGCGCGCGGCATTCTGGCGCGAGAAACTGGGCGAGGCCGCCCCCGAGGGCGCGAAACTCCAGAATCTTATTCGCGCACGGACGATGAAGAAGGGCGGAGCGGGCTATGTGCAGCCGGGCAAAGGATCGTTTCCGTTGATGGCGGATATGAACCGGTTCGTGCTGAACTCGGGCGCTATTCCGACGTTGGCGTGGCTGGACGGGACGAGCGACGGGGAAAAGTGCATCGAGGAGTTATTCCAGGTCGGCATGGCGTCGGGCGCGGCGGCCCTGAACGTCATCCCGGACCGCAATTACACTCCCGGCGCCAAGGACCAGAAGCTGCGTAATCTCTACGACGTGGTCGCGCTGGCGGAGAAACACCACTTCCCGGTGGTCGTTGGCACGGAGATGAATTCGCCGGGCAACAAGTTCGTGGATTCTTTTGCGACAGAGGAACTCCGGCCCCTGGCGCCGGTGTTTCTGCGGGGAGCGCATATCATCTACGCGCACTCGGTCCTGCAACGCGGGAGCGCGATGGGCTATCTGAGCAAGTGGGCCGGAAAAAACTTTGCGACCGTCCCGGCCAAAAATGAGTTTTTCGAGAGACTGGGACGCGAACTCAGGCCGGAACTCGAGGACAAGATGCGGGGCTTGACGGGAGAGGAGACCCCGGGCCAGATTCTCGCCATGCTTAACTAAAGGAAATTCGATGATGTCAACAGCCACCATTCCAAAGGAGCAGCGCGCAGTGCAGTTGGTCGGACCGGACCAGTTGCGGATCAATGAGGCCAAGGCCATCCTGGATCCGGGGCCTCACCAGGTTCTGGGTCGTGTGGAAGTCGTGGGCCTGTGCTTTTCCGACTTGAAGCTGCTCAAGCAGTTTTCCAGTCACGCGCGCAAGTCGCCGATCACCGGCGGCATCGCCCAGGCGCAATTACAGGAAATGCCCAATTATGTTCCCGGCGACAAACCGACGGTGCCGGGCCATGAGACGGTGCTGCGCATCGTCAAAACCGGCAATAACGTGACCCGGCACAAAGTCGGCGAGCGTTACCTTGTGCAAACCGATTATCGCTGGCTGCCGACGGCCAACTCCAACTCCGCGTTCGGCTACAATTTTGAGGGCGCCCTGCAGGAGTACGTGCTGCTTGACGAACGGGTGATCACCGCCCCCGACGGGCAATCCATGCTCATTCCAGTGCCGGAGGATTTGCCGGCCTCGGCCCTGGCGCTGGTGGAACCGTGGGCGTGCGTGGAGGACTCTTACGTGGAGAAGCAACGCCAAACGCTCAAGGACGGCGGCCAGACGCTTGTCGTGGGGGAGACGCCCGTGGACAAGAGGCGCACGGGAAATCTGCGCGGCAAACCCCAAGCCACCACTTTCACCACCGCGGATAAGATCGCCGGCTTGAAAAACGGCGCTTACGACGACGTCATCTATTTCGGGGCAAATCCCGAAACTGTGGAGAAGCTTTTCCCAAAAATCGGCGTGGGCGGTTTGTTCATCATCGTGCGGGGCGGGGGCAAGTTTGGCCGCGCCGTGGTCTCGCAAGTGGGACGGGTCCACTATGGCGGCATCCGGGTTGTGGGAACGACTGGCGTTGAGCCCGCGCAGGCCATGGCGGCCATCCCCGGCACGGCGGAAATTCGCAAGAACGACAAGATCAACATCATTGGCGCCGCCGGCCCGATGGGCACGATGCATGTTATCCGCGACCTCTGCCAGGGGGTCGCCGGGGTCACGGTGTTCGCCGGAGACCTGAGCGACGAACGGCTGGCTGCACTGCGCAAATTGGCCGGACCCCTGGCGGAGAAGAACAACCTTGCGCTGCGCGTTTACAACCCGTCGAAGGACAAACTGCCGGACAAGTTCAATTACATTGTGCTCATGGCGCCGGTTCCCGCGCTGGTGGCGCGCGCCGTCCAGGACGCCGCCCCCGGGGCCATCATCAACATTTTTGCCGGCATCCCCGCCGACAAAACCGCCGAAATTGATCTTGACGCCTATGTTGAGAAGCAACTTTACTTCATCGGCACAAGCGGTTCGACGCTCGATGACATGAAGCTGGTGCTGCGCAAGGTCGTTTCGCGGCAGATCGACACCAACCTTTCCGTTGCCGCCGTGTCGGGGCTGGACGGCGCGATTGACGGCATCCGGGCGGTGGAAAAGAACCTGATGCCGGGAAAAATCCTCGTCTATCCCTCATGTCGCGGCCTTAAGCTCACGGCATTGACGGAGCTTGACGGAAAACTCCCGCTGGCTGACGGCCACTGGAACAAACAATCCGAAGAAGCCCTGGTGGGCCAATACCCAAGATCATGAGCGCGGATTTGACCAACAAAGTTGCCATCGTCACCGGCGGCGCGCAAGGGTTGGGGCAGGCCATTTCGCACCGGCTGGCCCGCGAAGGCTGCCGCGTCGTGATTGCGGACCTCAACGAGACTGCCCTCAACACAACGGCCGCCGCCATCGCCAAAGAGACAGGCGCCCGTGTCCTCGGCGTGAAAGTGGATGTGACGCGGGAAGCGGATGTGAAGATGCTCTTTGAGCGCGCGGCGGCGGAAAATGGCCGCGTGGACATTGTCGTGTCCAACGCCGCCATCCTCATCGCCGAGCCTATCGCCGACGCCGACGCGGAGCAATGGCGGGCGGTGATGAACGTGAACCTCTTCGGTTATTTCCTGGTGACCAAACACGCCTGCCGATCCATGAAAAACCAGGGGGGCGGCTCAATCATCAACATCAATTCAAAATCCGGCAAGAAGGGAAGCGCCGCCAACTCCGCCTACGCCGCGAGCAAGTTTGGCGGCGTGGGCCACACCCAGAGTGTGGCGCTGGAAATGGCGCCATTCAACGTGCGCTGCAACGCCATTTGCCCCGGCAACCTGCTGGATTCCCCGCTCTGGACCCATCCGGAAAAGGGCTTGTTCGCCCAGTACCTCCGCGCCGGAAAAGTCCCTGGCGCAAAGACCATGGAGGACGTGCGCCAGGCGTACATTGCCCAAGTGCCCATGAAACGGGGTTGCAGCTATGAAGATGTCTGCAATGCCGTTGTCTTCTTCGCCTCCGACCAATCCTCTTACATTACCGGCGTCGCCTTGAGCGTGACCGGCGGCCAGGAAATGAGTTAAGATCATCAGCGCCTGATACATTAAGCAACCGATGAAGAAATCAACGACCTATGTGAGCGACTCGCGGCCGGAATTCAAGCCGTTCGAAATTGACTGCGGAAAAATCCCGGCCTACCGCCACAACACCAGCCTCAAGTCCGAGCTAAAAGCCGGAACGATCACACATGAGGAGGCAGTGGCGATCCTGGAAGACATGCTGGTCATCCGCGAGTTGGAGGAGATGATCGTCAAGCTCCGCTCCGGGGCGTACGACGCGATCCGCGATTTCAACTACCGCGGTCCAACGCACGTTTCCGTCGGCCAGGAGGGCACCGCCGCCGGCGCGTGTTGCGCGCTTGGGCTGGCCGACAACATCACCAGCACGCATCGCGGCCACGGCGAAAGCCTGGCCAAGGGAACCGTGGCCATCCGCCAGATGACCGATGAGCAACTCCGCAAGCGCGTCCCCAATTGCCGGTCCAGCAAGCACGAGGACCTGGTGCAGGCGGCGCTGGAAGAGCACGTCTATCGCACGATTTGCGAGTTGTTCGGCAAAGACGACGGCTACTGCCGGGGCCGCGGCGGCTCCATGCACATCGCGGACTTCAGCGTCGGGCATCTTGGCGCCAACGCCATTGTTGGCGGCGGCGTTCCCATCGCCACCGGTGCGGCCCTGGCCAACCGCTACCTGGAGCGCGGCAACGTCGTGTGCTGTTTCGCGGGCGACGGCGCCTACGCCAACGGCGTGGTCCTGGAATCCCTGAATTTCGCCGCCCAGGCCCAGTTCACCAACCATCTGGCCTCCCGCAAATTTGGCCTGCCAATCATTTTTCTGGTTTGCAACAACCATTACGGCATGACGCACCGAAGCGATGACGAAGTGATGGGCGTGACGCACATCGCCCGCCGCCCGGCCGGATTCGCGGACAACAACATGCATTCGGAGATCGTCAACGGCATGAACGTCCTGGCCGTGCGCGACGCGGTTTTGCGCGCCGCCAAACTCTGCCGCGACGGCAAAGGCCCGGTGTTCCTGGATGTCAATTGCTACCGTTACTGGGGCCATTCCCTGAGCGATCCCCGCATTGAGTATCGCACCAAGGAAGAGGAGGCGGCATGGAAGGCCATCGATCCGATTGAGGCGTACAAAAAGGAACTGCTCGACGCCAGGGTGCTCGACGCCAAAAGCCTTGCCGCAGTGGAGAAACGCGTCGTGGACCGCAACTCCAGCGCCGCCAAACGCGCCGCCGCCGCGGCCGATCCAGAGGCCAAGGACGTGCTCAAATTCATGTACACCGACACCAAATGCGACACCGTCCCCGCCGAGTTCGCCAACGTCGAGTTGTCGGGTCCCCTGCCCCAATTCAAACGGGTCAATGGGGAACTGACCTACAAGGACGCGCTCAAAGAGGCGCTCGTGCAGGAAATGGCGCGCGACAAGCGCGTGATTTTCTACGGCGAGGACGTCGCCGATTACGGCGGCGCGTTCAAGGTCACCAAAGGACTGCTCGAAACATTCGGGCGCGACCGCGTGTTCAACACCCCCATTAGCGAAGCCTGCATCTGCGGCACCGGGTGCGGCGCGGCGATGAACGGACTGCGACCGGTGGTGGAGCTGATGTATTTTGACTTCGCCCTGATGTCTTCCGACCAGATCAGCAACCAGGCCGCCAAATGGCATTACATGAGTGGCGCCCAAACCGAGGTGCCACTGGTCATCCGCGCCTCCGCGGGCGCCGGCAAAGGTTACGGCGGCCAGCACTCGCAGACCCTCGAATCCATTTTCTGTCACATCCCCGGCATGTACGTCGTTTATCCGGCGACGCCCTATGACGCCAAGGGGATGCTCAAGTCCGCAATCCGTGACAACAACCCCGTCCTGTTCGCCGAATCGCAGGCGCTTTATTCCATGAAAGGCCCCGTGCCCGAGGGCGATTATATCGTTCCCCTGGGCGTCGCCGACATCAAACGTGAAGGCGGCGACATCACTCTGGTGGCCTGGGGGCCGCTGGTCCACGACTGCCTCAAGGCGGCGGAGGAGTTGAAGGCCGGCAAAAACATCAACGCCGAAGTGATTGATCTGCGCAGCCTGGTGCCCTTGGATCTGGAAACCATATTGCGCTCGGTGCAGAAAACCGGCCGTTGCGTCGTCGCCAGCCAGGCCATCCACATTGGGAGTTACACCGGCGAAATCGCCTCCACAATTCAGGACGCTGTGTTTGACTATCTGGACGCGCCCGTCAAACGCGTCGGCGCCAAGAACGGCATCGCGCCCCAGTCCCACATTCTCGAGGCGGCCTTTTTGCCAAACGTCAACGACATCTTGGACGCCGCCAACTCCATCCTTTGAGCCGCCTTATGGCCACACCCATCATCATGCCCAAATTCGGTCAGATGACCGAGGAAAGCGCCATCGTCCAATGGCTCAAGAAAGAGGGCGACAAGGTCGCCAAGGGTGACATCCTTTTCACCGTCGAGACTGACAAGTCGGTCATGGACGTGGAGAGCTTCGAGGAAGGCACGTTGCTCAAAATCATCGTGCCGCCCCGCGTGAACGTTCCCGTGCAAACCACGGTTGGTTTCCTGGGCAAGCCCGGCGAAGCCATTCCAACAGTGGCCAACCCCGTTCCCGCCGCGCCAAAAGCGACGACGCCCACCTCGAGGCCAATTGCGGTCCAAGCCGGACAACCTGCGCCAATCACGCTCGCGGTTTCCGCTCAGGCCCCCTCACCCATCACGCCATCGCCACAGCCCGTCGCGGCTCCGGCCCTTTTCCGTATTAGTCCGCGCGCGGCCGCCCTGGCCAGGCAATGCGTGGTTGATCCCGCACCCGTCAAAGGCTCCGGCCCGCTGGGCCGCGTGGTCGAGAGCGACGTGCGGCAATACCTGCAATCCCTCGGCTACGACAAGCTTCGCGTCAGTCCCGCCGCCAAAGAGCTCGCAGCCAGGGAAGGAGTGGATTTGCTCAGCGTCACCGCGGGCGAAGAAGGACGCATCAGCGTTGAAAACGTGCGGCGCGCCATCGCCGAGAAACCCAAGGCGATGAGCAAGATGCGGCAGATCATCGCGCAGCGTTTGACACAGAGCTTCCGCGACATCCCGCATTTCTACGTCACCGTTGCGGTGGATATGACCGATCTCATCGCTTATCGCAACCAGATCAAAACCGCGGGCGCGCCCCACACCCTCACCGACTTCATCTCCCAGGCCGTCGCGCTGTCTCTGCGGGAGTTCCCGGCTGTCAACAGCAGCACGGACGGCCAGAGCACCCGCTGGCACAGCCGGATCAACCTCGGCCTGGCCGTCTCCATCGAAGGGGGGCTGGTCGTGCCCGTGATTCACGACGCCGGGCGGCTGACGTTGGCGGAAATCAGCGCCTTCTCCAAACAACTCGCCGACAAGGCCCGCGCCGGCAAACTCACGCCCGACGAGATGAGCGGCGGCACTTTCACCATCTCCAACATGGGCATGCTCAATGTCGAGAACTTCTGCGCCATCATCAACCCCGGCGAAGGCGCCATTCTCGCCGTGGCCAGCGCGATCCATCAACCCGTCGTGCGCGACAACAAGATGGTCATCCGCCAGATCATGAAGATCACACTCTCCGCGGATCACCGGCTTGTTGACGGCGCGCTGGGCGCCCAGTTCATAAACGCGGTGAAAACCAAACTTGAGGACATTGAATTATGGAAACGTTTGACGTCGTAGTCATTGGCGCCGGCCCGGGCGGCTATCCCGCCGCCATCCGCGCCGCACAATTAGGCGCCTCGGTCGCCATTGTCGAAAAGGAGCAGCTCGGCGGCGCCTGCCTCAACTGGGGCTGCATCCCCACCAAGGCGCTGATCGCCGCGGCTGACACCTTCGCGAAAATCAAACACGCCCAAGCCTTCGGCATCACCGTCACCGGCGCGTCGGTGGACTACGCCGCCATGATCGGTCAAAAGAATAGAATCGTCAGCCAGCTCAAGAGCGGCGTCAAACAACTCCTCACCGCCAACGGCGTCAAGCAATTCACCGGCACAGCTTCCTTCAAGGACCGCAACACCATTCTCATTAGCGATGGCGCCGCCATTGGCGCCAGGAAGGTCATCATCGCCACGGGTTCCACCTCGGCCATGCCTGCTTTTCTTCCCAGGCACGCGCGCGTGGTGGACAGCCGCGGGTTTCTGGACATCACCAAGCTGCCCGCCAGCATGGCGGTTCTGGGCGGCGGCTTCATCGGTTGCGAACTGGCCTGCATGGCGGCGCACTTGGGAGTGAAAGTCACAATTGTGGAGCTGCTTGAGGACATTTTGCTCCTGCTCGATCCTGATGTCCGTCGCGAAGTGCGCGGCAACATGGAGAAAGCCCTTGGCATCCGTGTCCTCACCGGCAAGGCTCTGGAAGACTTCCAGGCCTCCGACAATGGCGTCACCGCCAAACTCGGCGATGAAACCCTTCAAGCGGACCTGCTCCTGTGCGCCGTCGGCCGCAGGCCCGTCACCGACGGCCTGAAACTGGATAAAGCCGGCCTGAAAACGGACGGGCGCGGCTTCATCGAAACCGACAACTGCTGCCGCACCAGCGTCGCCGGCATCTTCGCCATCGGTGACGTAACCGGCAAAGTGCAGCTCGCCCACTATGCCACCGCCCAGGGCTTGGCTGCGGCCGAAAATGCTGTCAATCAAAAACACCGCGAGCACGTCACCCTGGTGCCCAATGTCATTTTCACCTCGCCCGAAGTCGGAACCGTCGGCCTGAGCGAAGACGAAGCCAGGCGGCAGAACCGCGCCGTCAACACAGGCAAATTCCGTTTTGTCGGATTGGGCAAGGCGCTGACGTCCGGGGAGACCCTGGGATTTGTGAAATGGATCGCCGACGCGGCCACCGGCCAACTCTTGGGCGCGGCTGCGGTCGGTCCGCACGCCACGGAATTGATCGCCGAGGCCACCACCGCCATCCACCTCGAGGCGACCGTGAAGGAACTTGGCCGCATCATCCACGCCCACCCGACCTTCAACGAAGCCTGGATGGAAACCGCCCACGCCGTCCATGGCAACGCCATCCACGCCCCGCCCAAACGCAAGGGGTAATGCTCAGTTCCTGTGCATCACTGAAGCCTCAGCCGTGCCAGGCGCGCTCTCGGTTCTGCGTCGCTTTCAGAACGTCATTCGCCACGGCGACGTCGTCGGCAATCTGAAAGTCGAACATGCCAACGGCGACGAAATCCGCCCCGTTCACGAAGGCGTGGCGAAATCCCGCCTTGGGATCGATGGCCCCCGCCGCCAGCACTTTGTAGGCGATCCACGGGCGATTAATGTCGTCCATGTAAGCAATGGTCTCCTTGGGGTCCATGCACCAGTAATTGTCCACGCCGTAGTTATCAATGACTTCCTGGAACTG
The DNA here is from genome assembly GCA_003138485.1 of Verrucomicrobiales bacterium. GTDB lineage: Bacteria > Verrucomicrobiota > Verrucomicrobiia > Limisphaerales > Palsa-1400 > PLGF01. The sequence goes on from PLGF01000030.1 coordinate 24,121, forward strand.
GTCGGGCCGGCGCTTGGACCAGTAGTTGGTGTCGTGCAAGGTCTTCATGTAAAAATCCGGCGCCACCTTCCCGTCCTCGACCGCCTTGACACTTCGCAATTCGTGGGCCGCTACGCCGGCGACCAAGCCTTGCTCCCTGATGTTCGATATTAACTGGCCAATCAATTGGACGTCGCCCTCCCGCGTCCAGGCATCGGTGAGGTTTCCGACCAGATATGCGCCCGCCGCGCCGGCATCCCTGGCGCGTTGGACATCAGTTTTCAGGTCGGTCTTGGCCGGGGCGATTTGAGCCAGGTAATTGATGCGGCCGCCGCCCGCGCGATATTTCGCGTAGAGGCTCACCGCCTGCGCGTCCCGCGGATAGAGCAGCATGGTATTGATGCCGTGCTGTTCGCAAAGGGACCAGGTTTCCATGATCTTATCATCGGTGAAATAGTGTTTGAGGAGCGAGGAAACGTAAATCAGGTCGCGGCTATGGGCATAGCCGTTGATAAGATTGCCGCCGCAGATGAGCCGGCTGATCTTGACCTTGCCGATCGTGCCGGTGGGCAGTGTCGCCTTGGACGAAGGCGCTGCCGGGGAGGGCGAGGCGGCGCTTTCCTGGCCGGCCAGCGCGTATTCTTCAATGCTCATGATGAGCGGGGCCGCCAAAGTGGCCGCCGCCGATTTTTTCAGGAAGCTTCTGCGATTGGAATTGGTATTCATAAGCAAGCCATAAACCAAACGGTCACGGAATGGATCGACGCCGGAGGAACGCTATGCCAGAGCGGCGCCCTGCCCTTTGCCCGTCGTCAATGGCGCGCGATTTGATCATGCCTGCAGCATAACCGATGCAGGTTTGGGTTGGAAGACAAACATCAGCTTGATAAACTGCGCCATGATGATCGCGCAACTGTTACCAAACTCGTCGATTTGGATGCTCGCCTTGACCTCGGTCGCTCTTCGCGCCCAGGGCGCGCGGCAGCCGGATTATCTCGACGAAACAAAGTCCACCGACGAACGCGTCGCCGATTTGCTCCCGCGCCTGACCGTCGAAGAGAAAGTCGCGATGGTCCATGCCAAATCCAGTTTCGCTGTCGAGGGTGTGCCGCGGTTGGGCATCCCCGAATTATGGATGGACGACGGCCCAATGGGAGTGCGCGAGGAAGTGGGCCAACACACGGGCGGAGGTTTTGACAGTCTCAATCGTGAAGATGATTTCGCAACCGCGATGCCCGCAACGATTGGTTTGGCCGCGACCTTCAACACCGATCTGGCCGGCGCGTACGGCTCGGCCATCGGCCAGGAGGCCAAACAGCGCCACAAGAACATCATGCTCGGACCGAGCCTCAACATCCAGCGCACTCCGTTGTGCGGACGGAATTTTGAATACCTGGGCGAAGACCCCTTTCTCACTTCGCGCATCGCGGTCCATTACATCCTGGGCGAACAAGCCCAGGGCGTGGCTTCCTGCGCCAAGCATCTGGCCGCCAACAACCAGGAGGAACAGCGCGACTCGATCAGCGTCGAGATGGACGTGCGCACCCTGCGCGAGATTTATCTCTTCTCCTTTCGCGCTTGCGTTCAGGAGGCGGGCGTCTTGACCGTCATGGGCGCGTACAACCGCTTTCGCGGCCAGCACTGTTGCGAGAACGATTTTCTCCTGAACAAGGTTCTCAAAGACCAATGGGGCTTCAAGGGCCTTGTCATGTCCGACTGGGGCGGTGTTCACAACACCGAACTCGCCGCCCTTAACGGCATGGACCTCGAAATGGGAACCCTCCCGCCGTACTCCAAAAACTACCTGGCAACTCCGTTTTTGGACGGATTGCAATCCGGCCGCTTCCCCATGTCGGCGCTCGACGAAAAAGTGCGGCGTCACCTCTACGTGATGGTCAAGCTGAACATGATTCACGATCCCGCCGCGACGCCGGCGGGCTCCGAAACCAATGGCGTCCTGAGCACCCAGGCCCACCAGGACATCGCCCGCCGCGTCGCTGAGGAGTCCATTGTCCTGCTCAAGAACGAAGAGCTTCTTCCGCTCAATCCGGCCAATCTCAAGACCGTCGCGGTCATCGGGGCCAACGCCACCGCCAAGTTCGCCCGCGGCGGCGGCTCGGCCAACATCAAGGCGCCCCACGAGATCACCGCCCTGGAAGGCATCAGCAACCGCATCGGCGGCGCCGTGAAAATCATTTACGCTCCCGGCTACAACCCGCCGGCGGGCCGCGGACGGCATGATCGCGGCGACACCGCGCCTCCGGCAGCGGACGCCGACGCCAATCTGATTGCGGACGCCGTTGCCGCCGCGAAATCCGCCGATGTCGTTATCTACGTCGGCGGCCTCAATCACGAGGGCGGATACGACACCGAAGGGAGCGATCGCCCCGATCTGAAACTTCCCGGCGGCCAGGATGACTTGCTCGAAACAATCGTGAAAGCGAATCCGAAAACCGCCGTTGTCCTCATGGGCGGCGGCGCCGTCGAAATGGGTTCATGGCTTTCGCGCGCTCCCGCGCTCCTCTACGCTTGGTACCCCGGAATGGAAGGCGGCCATGCTCTGGCCCGCGTTCTTTTCGGAGACGTCAACCCGTCAGGCAAGCTGCCCTGCACCTTTCCAAAGCGGCTGGCCGATTCGCCCGCCCACGCCCTCAACGCCTATCCCGGCGCCAACGGAACGGTCACCTACGCCGAAGGCCTGCTCGTCGGCTATCGCTGGTACGACACCAAGGAAATCGAACCGCTGTTCCCATTCGGTTACGGCTTGTCCTACACGAGGTTCAAATACTCCGATTTAAAACTCAAACCCGGCAGAAATCCTGCGGCCCCCGGCGTCACCCTTGAATTCAAAATCGCCAACTCGGGCGATCGCGAGGGCGCCGAAGCCGCGCAGATTTATGTCCAGCCATTGACCCCCAGCGTGCCGCGCCCCCTCAAAGAGTTGAAAGCCTTTGCCAAAGTGTCGCTCAGGCCGGGCCGGAGCAGGAAGGTTTCCGTGCGCCTGAATCGGGACGCCTTCGCGTTCTATGACGCCGACAAAAAAGGATGGGTGGCGGAAAAAGGCGATTTCAACATTCTGGTGGGAAGCTCTTCACGGGACATCGCCTTGCGCGCAACTTACCGCCTCCCCCAAACCGTCTTTGACCCCGATTAACCCTGGATTTCTTTTCAAATTGATGACTTGTTCCTCGTTATCCCCCTGGCCTTGTCCACATGTTAAACCCACATCTTCCTAACTGTTCAGGTCTTAGAGCGTGTTTGAAAACTGCGGGAACCTCAACAAAACCGCATTTTTGTATGTACAATGTAAACATGCCTGGTCAGCAGAATCTGTGGGTGATTTGGGGTTCTGGAAGTTTTCCCAGGTTATGATACAGGGCTATTTCCATTGCTTTATAGGTGCGGAATCCATACGCGCGTCTGGTCACCACTCGGATCTTTTTGTTGAGACCCTCGGTCGCGCCTGTGGATACCTCGCCCCTGGCCTTGAACCAGTTCAAAATCAAAGCATCATGAGCCCGCGGCATCCGAGCGACTTTCTTCATCGGTTCCA
>PLGF01000062.1 GCA_003138485.1 Verrucomicrobiales bacterium
TTGTTCTCATAACTTTTTGTTTTTTCCGTGTTTTTACCGTGTGCGATTGCGACAATCTCAAATTGCGAAAGGTGTGTCAACGTTTTTCGCAATTATTTTTGAACATTTTTTTATCGCAATCTCGAGGTCAGTGTCAGCCAAAGGCGGCCAAATGTCAACGACCTTTTTCATTTTTTCCAACCTGATAAATACAGCTTAATCAGTGCCAATCAAGGGGATGTATCAAATAATCCAAGGGCGCTGCGCTGAAAGTTTCAATCCCGAAGGGATTGGATCATTCAGACGAGGGTTGGCCCGATTCCGAGAGGGCCTACCCTGGGTGGCCGCGTTTAGGTTCAACAACCCTGAAAGGGTTGAATATCAAGCCATTACGAAATATATTCAACCCTTTCAGGGTTGTGGTTCTTCTATGTTTTCACCCAGGGTAGCTCGTTCCTCGCAACCCTGGGCTGGGTGATTGGAATCCTTTCAGGATTGGCCTGGACGCTGTTTCAGGATTGCCTGCCAAGGCCATTTCAACAACCATTATTAGCAGTAACAGTTTGATCCACAACGACTTTCAATGAGTCTTCCGTTGGATTCATGGCAAGCGCCACGGCTGCGGCGGTTTCTTCGAGCGGGAAGGTGTGCGTGACCAGCTTCCGCATATCCAGGCGGCGCGAAAATACCAGGCTGGCCACCTCCTCCTGCAAGGTGAAATCGGATGAGTAACTTCCGATTAAGTCCTTCTCTTCCAGGCAGATAGACGCGAAATCAACCGCCCCAGGCTCCCCTTTTCGGGTGTGGGCAAAAAGCAACACCTGCCCGGAATCGCGAATGATTGCGATAGATTGGCCCACAGCCGCGGCGGACGGAACAGCGATCACGGCCGCGTCCAGGCACGGAAAAGACGCACGCAAGTCACGCGCGAACCCCTTGGCATCGGCTCGGAAGGCCTTGCCGGCGCCCCATTCCAAGGCAAGCTTGAGGCGCGATCCCATCAGGTCGGTGGCGGCGACGTGGATGCCGCGCAGGCTGAGGATTTTGGTGAACATCAGCCCAATGGGTCCCTGGCCGGCCACCAAGACGCTGTCGCCGCGCAACAAGCGGAGGCGCTTGACGGCTTTGAGGACGGTGTTGACTGGTTCGAGCATGGCGCCTTCGAGGAAGGTGTTGCGGGCGGGGATTTTCACCACGCCTGGCAGAACGAAGGGCATGACGCGGACGTATTGAGCATAACCGCCGCCCGCCGGATCGAATCCGGCGGTGATGCCGGTGCGTTTATACGCGGCGCATTGGGCATAAGCCCCGTGCCAGCAAAAATGGCAGCGCAGGCACGGCACATGGTGGTGCAGCGCGACGCGTTCGCCGACGCGAAAGTTCCGCGACCGCCCGGCGATTTTGACAATGGTGCCCGCGGTTTCGTGACCGAAGACACGGGGTGGAGGCACGGTGCCGTAGTGGATTTTCTTGATGTCGGTCGGGCAGACGCCGCAAACGGCGACTTTGACGAGGAGTTCGCCGGGTTGAATTTCCGGGACAGGCAACGTTTCGAGGCGCAGGTCGTCGGGGCCGCGATAAACGACGGCTTTCATGGTTTCAGGCGGGGTGCCTTTGATGGGGCCGGTCATTATTTGATACCGGCAACGCGGAAGCCTTCGGCCTGAAGCAGCTCGCGCAGGCGTTCGACGTGGTTGCCCTGGATTTCAATGGTCCGCTGCTTGATCGCGCCGCCGCAGCCACAGGCCTGGCGCAACTTGCGCGCCAGATCCTCAATGGACTGATTGGTGATTGCCGGGGCAAAGTCGTAAATGACGATCACGATCTTGCCGCCACGATGGGCGGTTTCGCGCCGCAGGACGACCCGGCCCATTCCACGGCGCACCGGACGATCGCGCTCCGCCGCCGCGCCATCGGCGCCCATCGGCAGGCCGTCAACCTGCAAATCCGCAAAGGGATTGTTAAACTCAGGGTCCATGCTGCCTTCAACTTTGTCTTTTCTGGCCATTGCAAATTCAAAACCGGGTTCGGGCTGCGGTCAACGCCCTTAGACGTATCAAATCGTCCGGTCGCTTCAAGAACTTTCGCGTGGGCGGCCCAAGAAAGCATTTCGTCACATTGCCGTCACTTTTTTTTACTTTTACTTGCCAGCGGGGCGGCTGGGGCCTAAAGTTTGAAAAGAGCGGACCGTTAAGACAAAACACACAGTTGCCATGTATTTCGGAGCCGATTATCACCCTGAGCACTGGGTTCACCCTTACGCGGGGACCGCCGAAGAACCGGAGGCTCGCTGGAAGACAGACATTGAACTGATGGTCGCCGCCGGGATGAATACCGTCCGCATGGGCGAATTCGTCTGGGGCCTTTGCGAGCCGGTTGAAGGCGAATTTGATTTCTCCTGGCTCAAGCGCGTCATGGATTTAATGGCTGAGGAGGACATCAAGGTCGTCCTGGCCACACCGACAGCCGCCCCGCCGATTTGGCTGACCCAGAAGCACCCGGATGTTCTGCCGCGGGACGAGCGCGGACTGCCATTGTGCGAGGGAACGCGGCACGCCTGCTGTCTCAACAGCGATCTCTACTGGAGTTATGCCAAGAAGATCGTCCGCGCCATGGCCGAAGCGCTGGGGCACCATCCCCAGTTGATCGCCTGGCAAATTGACAACAACGTCGGGGCGCACTCGATACAACCCTCTTTCAACGAGGAGACGCGGCGCGATTGGCATTCGTGGTTGCAGGCCAAATACGAGACCCTGGACCGCCTCAACGACCTCATGGGCACCCGGTTCTGGGGCCAAACCGTCCGGGATTGGTCGCATGTGCCGATGCCCAGGCTGGCGCCCGCGCCGCATAACCCGGCCTTGATGCTCGACTGGCGCCGCTTTTACAGCGACACCATCGTCGCGTTTGTCCGGATGCAGGCGGAAATCCTCCGGGAAATCACGCCCCACGCCCCTGTCACCACCAATATCCGCGCCTTCGGCCAGCAGGTCGATTTATTCGACGTCGGCGAGGTCCTTGATTTCGTCTCCCTCAACAGCAACGCCACCACCCGATCCAAGTCTTCCGAGAATGCCTGCGAGGTCGATTTGCTGCGGTCCCTCAAAAAGTCCGGCGTCAAAACGCCCTCCGGCGACAGCGGCTTTTGGGTTATCGAGCAAAAGGCCGGACACGTCAATTGGCAGGACGTCAATTCCCTGGTCCGCCCCGGCGTTGTGCGCCTCTTCACCTACCAGACCATTTCCCGCGGCGCCAACGGCGTCCTTTACTTCTTCTGGCGCCAGCCGAGAATCGGGCAGGAAAAATTCTACGGCGGCGTCTTGACTCACGACGGTCGCGGCGAGAACCGCATTTACAAGGAAATCAGCCAGATTGGCCAGGAAATCAAACGACTCGGCCCAGCCTTGGAAGGGACGGAAGTCCACGCCGAAGTTTGCATTCTATACACGCACGACAACGATTGGACCCTGTCTCTGCCGCGCCAGCCCAACACGTTCTTTTCTCTGCGCGAACACGTCCAACTCTTCTACACCGCGCTGCACGACCGCAATATCCCGGTCGATTTCGCGCGTCCCAGGGATGATTTGTCCAAGTACAAGCTGGTCATCGCCCCGTCCCTGAGCCTGCTCTCCGCGGGAGAGGCCGATGCGCTCAAGTTCTATGTCCAGAACGGAGGCACGCTTGTCGCAACCTGCAACACCGGCTTGGTGGACGAACATCAAATCGCCTCCGACTCCGGGTATCCCGCCTTCATGTCGGACTTGTTTGGGATGGAGGTCATTGAATTCGATCCGTTGGCGCCGGAGGATGAGAATCATCTCGCCTTCAGAGGCGCCTTTCACGCCAGCCGCCTCCACACGGCCCGCCTCTGGTGCGACATCATTGAACCGCACGGATGCCAGATTCTGGCCACCTTCAGCCGCGATTTCTACGGCGGCAACCCCGCTGTCACGCAGCAGACCTTTGGCTTGGGCACCGCGATTTATATCGGCACCATATCACAGCAGGATTTCTACTATGACCTTATCACCTGGCTGCGCAACACCTGCCTCTTGCGCCAGTTGCTCAAAGTCCCTGACACCATTGAAGTGAGCCTGCGCCAAAAAGGCGATGCCAAGGTTTTCTTCCTCCTCAACCATCAGAGCACCCCGGTGCGCATCACCTTCTACAAGCCGATGCATGATTTCCTGACCGAACGCACCTTCTCCGGCAACTACGACGTTCCGCCTCATGGCGTTCTGGTCCTGGACGAGCACCGCGCCGACAAGCCGGCGGCCAGCGAGACCGAAACCGCGGCCGTGGCGCAGCAGACCTGAGGCTTTTCCACCCTCCGCATGGAACGCCCCTTTCCTTATCGTGATTTCCGCCCAGCCCAACCCCCGGCCTCCGGCCGCCAGCGCGCCCTGGCCCAATGGCGGCGCTGGGATTGGTCCGCCGACGAACAGGCCCGCCGGCCATCCGCAAAAACCTCAGCCGACGTCATGCCCGGCGTCCTGGCCGGCTTGCGCATTGACCGCCGCCAATCCGAATCCGAAATCCTCAAAGTCTGGAACAACCAACTCGATCCCAACCTCGCCGCCCACGCCCTTCCCACCGGCCTCCACAAAGGCACCCTCTTCGTCACCGTTGACAGCAGCGTCTGGCTGGACGAAATCGTCCGCTACCGCCGCCGCGAAATCCTCGAACGGTTGCAAAACAGCTTCGGACGCGACCTCATCACCCGCATCTCCTTCCGCGTCGGCTGAGACGCATCCGCTACAGATTCTCCAGAAGGCGGCGCAGCTCGGCGTCGGTGTTGTAGAAGTGCGGGGAGACGCGAATGTAGTTTTGACCCTTGCGGTCGGCGCGCAGGGAAACCTGGACGCGCGCCGCCGCCAGTTTCTGATGCAGCGCCGCCATGTCCGCGCCGGGCCGGAAGAAGCTCAGGATGCCGCTGGCGTTGGGGGCGGGCGCATCGGCCTGAAGGACGGTGAACCCCTTTTCCCGCAGGGCCGCCAGGAGCCAGGCTCTCTTGCGGAGGAGTTCTTGCGCGATGTTTTCGATGCCCGCTTCCAACAGCAGTTCCATGCCCGCGGCCAGCCCCGCAATGCCGGCCAGGTTCGCCGTCCCTGCCTCGTAGCGGCGCGCGTCGGTCCGATAGACCAAATTCTCCTGCGCGACAAAGCCGGGACAACGCACGTTGTGCCACCCCTGGACCATCGGACGCAATATCTCCTGCGCCGATTGCCGCGCGTATAAAATCCCCGCGCCGCACGGGCCGAGCAGCCATTTGTGGGCGTCCGCCGCCAGGAAGTCAACATGCTCGACGCCGGTGGGAAAGGCGCCGAGCGTTTGAATGCCATCGACGCAAAAAAGAATGTTCCGTTTGTGCAGCGCCTTGCCGATGGTGTCGAGTTCCAGGCGCCAGCCCGCGATAAAATGGTTCGACGCCAGCGCGACCAGGCGGGTCTGCTCATCGGTCTGGCCGATGACGTCGATGGGCCGGATGCGGCCGTAGTCCCGGGTGTTGAGGAGGCGGACTTCGATGCCTTTCTCCGCCAGGGCCATCCAGGGATAGACGTTGGACGGGTAGTCGTCGAAGTACGCCAAAATGTTGTCGCCCTTGCGCAGCGGCAAGCCGCGGGCGACGAAGCTCAACGCCAGCGAAGTTGGGCCGACGAAGGCGATCTCCTCCGGCTTGGCGCACAGGAGGCGGGCGGCCATTTCGCGCGCGCGGCGGACGCTGGCGGCGGGAAAGGACTCCTCCTGCTCGGCCAACATGGCGCCGGCGGCGTATTGGCGGACCGCCTCGGCGACGCGGCGCGGCAGGGGGCAGACGGCGGCGTGTGCCAGAAAGGTCTGTTCAGCCGTCACGGGGAATTCGTGCCGGCGCAATTCTTCGTTGGCCAGGACTTCGGGGATCGTCATTTCATGTCCATGACGTTGTTCAGCTCCTGAAAATAACCGAGATAAAAGAAGATGATGCGGAAGGCGACGTAGATGAGGATGCCAAAATAAAGCAGGCGCGGCGTCCATCGGGCTACGGCGCGCATCCTGCGGGCGCCTTCCTCCTGATAAAATGTGTGGAGGCGTTTGAGCGCCTCGTCGAGCGTGCCGCTGATTTCGCCTGTTTGATAGAGGCTGCGGAAAGTATCCGGAAACTCGGGGGCGGCGGAAACCAGTTCCGAGGGGGCGGAACCTTGTTCGAGCGGTTGCTTCCAACTTCGCACCGCGCGGAGCAGGGCGGGCGAGCCGCTGGCGGTTGCGGCCAGGTCCCACGCCGGGATGATGGACACGCCGGCGTTGAGCAACGCTTCAAGGGCCGCCGCCAGCCGGGCGAGGGCCAGATAGCGCCGGGCAGTGCCCAGAATTGGGATCGGGTGCAACAGCCGTTCGAGGAAAGCCCTCCACGCTTCGCCGCGCCGCCCCTGGCAGGCGTATAGGAGCAGGAACGCGCCCCCGTAAAGCGGCGCGAGCATGGCGATGATGGTCGCCACAAACTGGAAAACATTTCCAGTTTGAACGAATTTGACAAACGGAAATACCACGATGGCGAAGTGGAAGACAAAGAGCGGGTAGAGAAGATCGGAAATCACCTGGCGGGCCATCTGCGCGCGCTCAGTGTAATAGGACGCCAGGAGCTTAAAGCAGGCGTCCAGGCGTCCGCTTCGTTCCCCGGCATCCACCAACGCCAGATCAAAGGAAGGCATCCACCGGCCTAGGCGCGCGACCGATTCGGTCACGGTGCAACCTTCGTTGAGATGGTCCAGCCAGCGGGAAATGGGCAGTTGCAGAGCGCGGGAGGGGGGATGCAGTTTGAGTTGCTCCAGACCCTGGTGAATGGTCATGCCCGCAGCCAGGAGCATCCCGACTTGATGATACAACTCCGCCCGGCGCTCCAACTGGCTGGGTGTAATGATCAGTGGCATGGCACGCCGCGCCCGGCTTGTCGAAGCGCGCCGCCTTCCCGGCTACGGGCCGAGGAGCCGGTCGATGTTCGCCTTCAAGTCCCGCTTGGAGCACATTCCGACCACCTGCCCGGCGACTTCTCCAGCCTTGAAAAAAAGCAGGGTCGGTATGGCGCGGACGCCATATTCAGTGGCCAGAGTCTGCTCCTCGTCAATGTTGACTTTGCCGATGCGCAGGCGGCCATCGTATTCGCCGCCCAGCTCGTCGAGAAGCGGCGCCATCATCTTGCACGGCCCGCACCACTCGGCCCAAAAATCCACGACCACCGGACCGGGAACTCCGAGCACCTGCTCGGAGAAATTCGCCTTCGTCAACTTCAGAATGTTGTTGGCTGCCATAGTGGGAACCCCCGATCAGGTTGGGATCGTGTCTTTTACAATAAACACCAGGTAGATCACCACGCCCAGCGCGGCCAATCCGGCGACTGCCGCCCCGATGGCCAAACCCTTGTCCAATCCGCTTACACCGCGACCCGCGGGAGGGGCCATGGGACGGGGCGCTGGCGCCGGGGCGGGCGCAACGGCCGGTTTGGCGGGGGCCGCCACACGGGAGGCGGGAGCGGCTGCCGAGGGAACGAGCGGAGCCGGGGCGCCTCTGGACGCAACAGGAGCGGCGGGAGCGGCGGCGCCGGCCACAGCCAAGTTGGGCGCGGAACCCGGAGCCAGGGTCGGCAGCTTGATGGTGGGCGCGGATGTGGGCTTGGGCGGCAAATTGATGCGAACGGTCTCTTTTTTGGGTTGCACCTTGCTGGACTCAGCCGGTTTGGGCGGCAAAGCGCCCCCAGGAGATGTGGGTAAATTTTCAGCCATAATCTTTCTTGCGCAGACAAAGTAGGGTTGCCGCAGGCCGGTGTCAAACCCGAATTGCATCGCCGCAAGCGTCCACTGGAAAACAGCCCCGATCCTTCTCGAAACGGGGGTCCACCACCGATCAGGTGAGGCCGGTAGGGCGACGCTCCCGCGGAGCCTTCTCCCGCGGAATCGGCTCGGCAGGAACCTCGCCCTGCCGAGCTTCGCTAAGGACCGGCGAAAAATAGTTGAAAATAAATCTTGCTATTCGGCCAGCAGGGGCCATGTTGGCTTCCTGTTCGGAAGCTTGTCACTTTCAAGATATGGCGAATCCTCAGGTGAACTCAGTTCAGTGATGATTTTAATCCCGATGACCGGGAACAGTCTGGAGAAAGCAACGGTTAGTAGGACAGTTAAACATCACTAATGAGTACTAAATTGTTTGTCGGAAATCTTTCCTTCAATACCACTGAAAACGACCTTCAAGACGCCTTTGCCGCCCACGGCACCGTCGTCGAAGCCAACCTGATGATGGACCGGACCACCGGCCGTCCCCGCGGGTTTGCCTTCGTCACCATGAGCACGCCCGAAGAGGCCCAGAAGGCCACCGAAGCCCTCAACGGAAAGTCCGTTGACGGCCGCGCCCTCACTGTCAACGCCGCCAAACCGCGCGAAGAGCGCCCGGCCGGCGGCGGCGGCGGCGGCGCGCGTCGCGAATATCGCGGCGGCGGACGAGACCGCTACTAGTTTAGGAGTTTGGCCAGTTCGAGGCCCGGTTCGCCGGGCCTCGATTCTTTTTCTCAGCCGCCTGCGGATATGCCGTCCCCCAGGCGGCCCTTGGTCGGAAGACCGGCGGCAGGACGGATTTGCAAATGAAGGAAGAACACATCGAAGTCGAAGGTTGCGTCCAGACGGTGCTCCCTGGAACCATGTTCCGGGTGGAACTGGACAACAAGCATCTGGTGCTGGCCACCATTTGCGGGAAAATGCGCAAACGCTGGGTCCGCCTGACGGTCGGCGACCGCGTCAAGATGGAGATGTCACCTTACGACCTGAGCAAAGCCCGCATTACGTGGCGGCTCAAATAGGCCGCCAAAGTCTTCACGGTCCGGGCGAGGTTCCCGTATTGAATAAGCCTTGAACCCAACGCAGGCCATCGTCAATCTTGCCGCGCGTGCTTGCGGCGATTCCAACCACCATACTCTGGGCCACCTCGGTCGTTTAGTGGAGCCTTCATGCTTACGATTTCGGATGTCAGCAAAAGTTACGGGCCGCGGACGCTGTTTGAAGAGGTTTCTCTGCAAGTCAATCGCGGCGAGCGGGCGGGGTTGATCGGTCCGAACGGGGCCGGGAAAACCACGTTGTTTTCCCTCATTTTGCGACAGGAGGAGCCGGACCAGGGGACGATTGCGCTGGAGAAAAACGCGGCGGTGGGCCATTTGCCGCAGGAAAGCGCCCCGGCGGGCCAGGGAACGGTGCTGGAACTGGCGGTGGCCATCACGCCGGAAATCGCCGAATTGCGCGCCAAGATCAAGGACTGGGACTCGGCCCATCCGGACGAGACGATCCACCACGAGAGCATCCACGCCCGCTACGACCAGTTGGGCGGATTCCAGTTGGAACCCAAGGCCAAACGCATCCTGGCCGGCTTGAGCTTCCGCGAGAAGGATTTCGACAGGCCGTTGCGCGAAATGAGCGGCGGCTGGGTTATGCGGGCGCACCTGGCGCGGCTGCTGACGCAGGAGCCGGACCTGCTGATGCTCGACGAGCCGACCAACCATCTGGACCTGGAATCCTTGCAGTGGTTCCAGGAATACCTGCGCGGCTATCCGGGCGCGATCCTGATGATCTCGCACGACCGCAGTTTCCTCAACGAACTGACGACGCACATCGTCGAAATCCGCCAGCGCAAACTCGTCCGCTACCGCGGCAATTTTGACGCCTGCCTCGAACAGCGCGCGGCGGCCCAGGCGCAGCAGTTGGCCGCCTACAAAAACCAGCAGCGCGAGATCGCCCACAAAATGGAATTCGTCGAGCGGTTCCGGGCCAAAAACACCAAGGCCGCCCAGGCCCAGAGCAAGCTCAAGCAAATCGAGCGGATGGAAAAAATCGAGGCGCCGGAGGAGGAGGAGCGAAAAATCCACTTCCGATTTCCACAGCCGCAGCGCAGCGGGTTGAAGGTCATCTCCCTCAAAGGGGTGGATTACGCCTACGGACCGAATGTGATTTATCGCGGCCTGGAATTCCACGCCGAGCGCGGCCAGCGCGTGGTGTTGGTCGGTCCCAACGGGGCGGGCAAATCAACCCTCCTGAAAATCCTCGCCGGCGTGCTGCCGCCCCAGGCGGGCTTGCGCGAGCTGGGCCATAACTCCAAGAGCGGCTACTACTCCCAGCACCGCGTCGATATGCTCCATCCGGAGAGGACCGTACTGGAGGAAGGACTGGATACGCCCCAGCGCGTGACGGAGGAATTCGTGCGCACGGTGCTGGGATGCTTTTTGTTCCGGGGCGACGACGTGTTCAAGAAAGTCGCGGTGTTGAGCGGCGGGGAAAAGAGCCGGCTGGCGCTGGTCAAATTATTGCTGGACCCGCCGAATTTATTGCTGATGGACGAGCCGACCACCCACTTGGACCTGGCGAGCATCGAGGCCCTGATCGCCGCCCTGCAACAGTATTCCGGGACCCTCATTTTCATCAGCCACGATGTCTATTTCATCCGCCAACTCAGCACCCTCGTGGTGCGGGTTGAGGGCGGACGCCTGGCGCACTATCCGGGCGGATACGCCTATTACCTGGAAAAGACGGCGGCGTTGCCTGCGCCGGCGCGAATGGCGCCCCCGCCCGCCGCCGGCGTCAAGGCGAAAAACAAGGAGCAGAAGCGTCTGGAGGCGGAAGATCGGCAGGCGCGCCACCGGGAGCGCAAACGCCACCAAGCCGCCGTGGCCGAATTGGAAAAGGAGATTCAACAATTGGAAGGCCGGCACAAGGAATTGGCCGCCGAGTTGGAAAACCCCGCCACTTACGAAAAGGGCGGCCGGGCCATGCAAGTAAACCGGGAATGGCACGATACCGCCGAGCGCCTCAAGGAATTGGGCCGGCAATGGGAGCAAGCCGCCACCAAATTGGCCGAAACCGACGCCGAGCCGGGCAAGGATTGAGGGTGTATCGCGCGCCGAAAGGTCTGCGACTATCTTCTGGTATGCCGTCCAGAGGACGACAAGTCCGCTTTTCTGGCCGGAGCCGGTTACATTCCGGAAACGGCCGACCGGCTGTTGGCGGGCCTGCGCACGCAACTGTTGCCGCTCAAAGCCATATCCCGGTATAATAGATCACCCAATGAATATTTATCATCCCATATCAGGAAGCGGTAAAAATGCGTTCGTTTGTTGGCTTGTTCTATGGACGTGTCTTTTCGGTGCATACGCGGACGAAGTGGACAATGTCATCATGGACCGGATGCGCAAAAACGATATTGCTGGCCTCTCGCTGGCAATTATCCAGGACGGTAAAATCGAGGCGCGCAGCTACGGGTTCACCGACAAAAGCCGCCAAACACCTGTGACGCCCTCAACCCTCTTCCAGGCCGGGTCCATCAGCAAGTCTGTTGCGGCATTCGGGGCACTGCATTTGGTTCAGGAAGGCCAACTGTCCCTGGACGCGGACGTTAATACGCAATTGCGCTCGTGGAAAGTGCCGGAAAACAAGTTTACGGAAGACAAGAAAGTGACGTTGCGGGGCATTCTCAGCCATGGCGCGGGACTGACAGTCCACGGATTTGGAGGTTATCGGCGGGACAGGCCAGTGCCTACTCTGCTGGAGGTTCTCAACGGAACCAAACCGGCGAATTCATCGCCAATCCGTGTGGATATTGTTCCTGGCACCGTGTGGAGGTATTCCGGCGGCGGTTACGTGGTGATGCAGCAAATGATTTTGGATGTAACGAAAGAGTCATTTCCCAAATTCATGAACGACACCGTGCTGGTGCCGCTGGGCATGACGAACAGCACGTACGAGCAGCCATTGACGCCACCAATGTCATCTGCCGTTGCGGCGGGTTATTACGCCAACGGTCGCGAGGTTCAGGGGCGCTGGCATGTTTATCCCGAAATGGCGCCGGCGGGCTTATGGACGACGGCGTCAGACCTGGCCCGTTTTGCCATCGCCGTTCAACATGCCTACGCGGGCGATTCGAACCCCGTGCTTTCACAAGAGACAGTCCGCCAAATGTTGACCGGTCAGCCTCCGTCGTTATATGGGACCGATGGGCTGGGAGTATTTGTCGGTGGAGGTGGAAGATCGCTTCGCTTTTGGCATGATGGACGCAACGAGGGATTCGATGCGCAGATGGTCGAACTGCCCCATATCGGGAAAGGCGCAGTGATCATGATCAATGCAAATGACGACAAAGGAACGCTGCATGGTATTTTTGATGTCATTGAGAAAAAATATGACTGGTCGGGGCCGGAGCAGCACAAAAGTGGCGGAGATTGAATTTGGTCAAGCTGGCCATGAACGGGTCAGAAAGGATCCTATTTGTGACAGTTTTCATGGTTCATTCAATCTCACCGATCCAACTGCATCAGCTTTTCTTTCAGTTTCTCCAGCTTCCGGTCGGGCCTTCGAGCCATCCGGCTGCGGCTTTTCCCCAATTTGGGCTGCCATGCCAACATCTCTGCAACAGGAAAGTCCGCTGTCCGCGCGGGATGGCCGGCGGCCGTTCCTTCGGTTGGTTTGACGAAAATGGGCCGCGCCGAGACTGAGAAGATTGCCCATGATGTTCTTCCAGAGCGGGGAACTCTTCGCGCGTTCGCAGACGACGCCTCGTTTTCATGGCGCAAAGTTATTGCCGGATGACGGGCCAGGCGCCACGGACGCTGCCAAAATGCCGGCGCAGCGTGGCGAATTGCTCTGATGCCGGGTCCGGCGTGACGGGTTTTCCCCTGGCGTCAAGGTATAGACAGCCGATCTCCTCCGGGGGGAGGCGCTGGAGCAGACTTTTCGCCTCGCGCGAGCCTTCGATCCAAGTTTGCTTCCAACTCTGAAGATCTAGCGGCGCGGCCAACTGTAGTTCGCGGAATTGCTCAGGCCGGAAATGAGTGGTTCGCTGACATTCCTGTAAAATCATAAATGGATTCACCCCCGGGTCTTTGCCCGCGGATGCCCAGCAAAGGGCACCCAGCGACAGGTGGCGCTGGTGGAAGAAAAGAACATCCAGATAATCCCTGGGTTCGCCCCGGCCCATGAGCGCAAGCAGCTTGTTGGTGGCGGCGTCATAGAGGTTGAGCTTCCAGCCGGTCAGTTCGTCGCGCTCCACGGGGAAAAAGCGAAAGGCGGAATCGAACACCCATTCGATGAGCAACCGGTTTCCATTCCAGATCACTTCCGCCCGCTGGAACATGGGCTGCCGCAGCAGCCATTGGACCGCGTATCCGGCTTGCTGCAACACGGCCGCATCCGCCGCGGCACTGGCCGCAACGCTGGCTTCGATATCGTGGAAGATGTCCAAATCCTTGGAATAACGCGGCGAATCCGCGCCCGCATTCAGGACTGTCCCTCCGGCCAGAAAACTCTCCGGGGACCGCCGGGCTGCCAGCAGCCGCAGGGTTTCTGACTGGAACGCTGTTAACGGCATAATCTTGCGGCGATCAAAAAAGCCTCCCGGTTGCCGTGGGCGCGCAATCCGCGGATGATCATTTCAACGTCTTCCTCGCCCACACGCAAATCTTCCCGCATGAACCAGAAACAACAGGTGTGGAACCGTTCGAACGCCTGCTGCGCCAGCGCCAGTCTTTCCGGCGAGGCCGGCGTGGAGCTGATTGACGGCCTATTGTTCATGTCCATGCCTGATGCTAAAGCATAATACGAAAAAATGAAACACGGAATCGTTCTCCGCGCCACCATCGCGCCAAACTTTCAAGTTGCATTCCCCGCGTTCGGTTCAATATTGGTGGCCTGAAAATGGCCGAGAACAAAAAGCACGTTTATGACGAAAGCAAAATCAAAACGCTTTCGTCCCTCGAACACATCCGCCTGCGCACGGGCATGTACATCGGGCGCATCGGCGACGGTTCGCATTACGACGACGGCTGCTACATCCTTCTCAAGGAGGTCATCGACAACGCGATCGACGAATACATCATGGGTTATGGCAAGGAGGTGCAAATCGCCATCGACGGCGCGGCGGTGACGGTGCGCGATTTCGGGCGCGGCATCCCGCTGGGCAAGGTGGTCGATTGCGTCTCCAAGATCAACACCGGCGCCAAGTACAACGATGATGTTTTCCAGTTCAGCGTCGGCCTCAACGGCGTCGGCACCAAGGCCGTCAACGCGCTTTCGAGGGAATTCCTGGTGCGAAGCCACCGGGGCGGCGAATTTGTGGAGGCGGCCTTCAAAAGCGGCAAGTTGAAGGGCGAGAAGAGCGGCAAGGACCCCAAGGAGCCGGACGGGACATTCATCCGGTTCGTGCCGGACCCGGAGATTTTCCAGGAGACGGCGTATCGGGCGGAATATGTGGAGAGGCGGTTGAGGCATTACAGCTACCTGAACACCGGGTTGAAACTGATCTTCAACGGGCAGACGTTTGTGTCGCGCAACGGGCTTTTGGATTTGGTGATGGAGGAGCTGCGAACCGACCAGTCGGAGGCGATCTACCCGCCGCTGCACTACGCGGGCAAGACGCTCGAATTCTGCTTTACACACAGCAACAGCCGCTACGGCGAGACCTTCTTCTCATTTGTCAACGGCCAGTTCACCGGGGACGGCGGCACCCATTTGAGCGCGTTCCGCGAGGGGCTTCTCAAGGCGGTCAACGAGTACTCCAAGGGCAAGTTTGAAGGGGACGACGTGCGCGAGTGCATGGTTGGGGCGGTGGCCATCCGACTGAAGGACCCGGTCTTCGAGTCGCAAACGAAAAACAAGCTGGGGAACACGGAAATCCGCTCGGATCTGGTCAACACCGTGCGCGAGGAACTGCTCCATTACTTCAACCGGAACAAGGAGGTGGCCGAAAAGATCATGGCCAAGGTCCAGGACACCCAGCAGTTGCGCAAGGAATTGCAGGAAGTCAAGAAACTGGCGCGGGAGCGGGCCAAGGCGATCACGCTGCGCATCCCGCAGTTGAAGGACTGCAAAGTTCACCTTGACAAGGCGCGCGGCAAGGGACGGGAGTCCATGATCTTCATCACGGAGGGCCAGTCGGCGGCCGGCTCCATCGTCAGTTGCCGGGACGTGCATACCCAGGCCATCTTCGTCCTCAAAGGCAAGCCCCTCAACGTCTGGGACCTCAAGCGGGACATCGTCTATAAGAACGACGAACTCTACAATTTGATGCGCGGCCTGGACATCGAGGACAGCGTCGAAAACCTGCGCTACGGCAAAGTCATCCTGGCGACCGACGCGGACGTGGACGGCCTCCACATCCGCAACCTGCTGATCACCTATTTCTTCCGGTTTTTCGAGGCGCTGGTGCATGAGGGCCATCTCCACGTTCTGGAAACGCCCCTGTTCCGCGCGCGGAACAAGGAGCAGAATATTTATTGTTACAGCGAGGCGGAGCGGGACGCGGCGGCGGCCCGGCTGGGGAAAAATTGCGAGGTGACCCGTTTCAAAGGGCTGGGCGAAATCACGCCCTCCGAATTCAAGCAATTCATCGGCCCCCAAATGAAGCTCAGCCAGGTCGAGTACGCGCCCAAGCCGGACGCGGCGGGCATCCTGGGTTTTTACATGGGCAAGAACACGCCTGAACGGAAGGATTACATCATGGAGAACCTGGTCGTGCCGGTGGAAGAATAGTCCATCGGAAGGCGGACGCGACCGGCAGTTTTTGCCGGGGGGGGATAGGGAGAAGTTTCGCCATGTACGGCCTAAAGCCAGAGGCCGGGAGGGTGCCAGAGAAAGCGACGGCAAGAGGTTTTGGGAGCATTTCTGGACGATTCCCGCCCCTGCGAGAAACGACCGGCTCCAGCAGGCCGGGAGGTTCGCAATGCTGAGAAGTGCTTGATCTTGGCACGATGGGTGCTAACTTAGAATCTCGCGGTTAGCAAAAGGCAATCAGTGAACACAATTGAAGTCATATTAACCCGCCTTTTGCGACGTTCACGCCGCTGCAGTAAGAAAGATAAGCATATGCAAAAGAAAAACACTCGCAAGGCGGGATTTACACTGGTTGAGATCATGATTGTCGTCGCGATTATCGGATTGCTCGCAGCGATCGCCATCCCCAACTTCGTCAAGGCCCGCACCACCTCGCAGCAGAACGCCTGCATCAACAACCTCCGGTTGATTGATTCCTCCAAGCAGCAATGGGCTTTGGAGCAGCGCAAACAAAGCTCCGACACCCCGCAAGGTTCGGACCTGCAACCCTATTTGGGCCGCGGCTCTGGCGGCGAACTGCCCACTTGCCCCGTCGATTCCACCTCGACATGGGCTAACAGCTATACTGCACAGAACGTCGGCACGAAACCCACCTGCCTGGTCGTTCCGAGCACGCACATTTTGCCTTAGGGCGCTCTTTCGTGATCCTGTGAGGTCACGTTGTTAATCAAGGGCTTGGAGTCGATCCAAGCCCTTTTTCCTTTTCCCCCCAACGGTTTGCGTGGCTGTGAACCGTTTCGCAACGCCAGGGGCCGCCGATGGTCTTCTGGCACAAACGATGCTGAAATCGCAACGGCGGTTGCCAAAGAGCAATCAGTGAACGTTCAGTTTTATTATTAACCCGCTCTTTGGTTGTGTTCACGCCGTCATAATAGACGAAAAGAAAATATGAAAACGACTCCCACAAAGAGACAAGGTTTCACCTTGGTGGAAATCATGATCGTAGTCGCCATAATCGGTCTGCTGGCGGCGATCGCCATTCCCAACTTCGTGAAGGCCCGAACCACGTCACAGCAGAATGCCTGCATCAACAACTTGCGCCTCATTGATTCCTCCAAGCAGCAATGGGCCTTGGAGCACCGCAAGGTAGCCACCGACTCCCCGCAAGGCTCGGACCTGCAGCCCTATTTGGGCCGCGGCAACAACGGCGAATTGCCCACCTGCCCGGTGGATTCCACGTCGCTCTTCGCCAACAGCTACACGCCAAACGTCGTCGGCACTCCGCCCGTTTGCCAGGTCGTGTCCTCCACTCACATTCTGCCATAAGGCGCAGTCCTCTCCGCGCTTCCACCGGAATCGCGGGTTTCAAAGAAGGCTTGGGATTTTTCTCAAGCCTTTTTTTTCGCGCGGAGTAATCTGCTTGCTCCCGCAAATCCCCCTCTGTTAAACTCCCTGCCCTGGTATGGCCGATGTGGCGGAATTGGCAGACGCGCTAGACTCAAAATCTAGTACCCGAAAGGGTGTGTGGGTTCGACCCCCTCCGTCGGCACCACCAGTTTTTTGCTTTTTCTTCGCGGCGGACGACTGCCGATCTTTTGGACGGGCCTGTCTAATTTCTAGCCAGAAGGCCGGTTCTTATGCTTGAAAAGCTCGCGCCGCTTTCGCAGTATCGAGAAATCATGCGCACAAAGGCCTCTTCGACCATTCTTATCGCCTTTCTCTTCCTGGCCGTCCTGGCCGGGCGCCCGTTCCCGTCGGCTGCCGCTGACGGCGTCCAAATCTCGCAGCTTGAGGGCAAACTGCGGGTCGAAATCAACGGCCAATTGTTCACCGAATACCACTACAAAGATGTGCCGCGCCCCTTTTTCTATCCGGTTCTCGGCCCCGATGAACTGGCCATGACGCGCAAATGGCCGGTCGAACAGACCACCGACGAGCAGCAGGATCACCCCCATCAGCGCGGCCTCTGGTACGCCCATTCCAACATTGACGGCTTCGATTTTTGGACGGAAGGCAAACGCTGCAAAATCGACCACCAGAAATTCCTGGCACTCGAGCCCGGCAAGGATTCCGGCACGATTGTCGAGCTGAACAACTGGCTCGACCCGGATGGGACGTTGGTTTGCAGCGATACGCGCACCATTCGCATTTACAATCGCCCTGGCGACCAGCGCCTCTTGGACTTCAACATCACCTTCCAGGCCCCATCCAACAAACCGGTCGTGTTTGGCGACGATAAGGACGGCACGCTGGCGACGCGCGTCGCTGAAACCATGCGCCTGCAGGACAGGAACAAGAAGCCCGGCCAGGGACACATCGTGCTGTCAACCGGCTTGCGCGACGAGGAGACTTGGGGAAAACGGGCCGATTGGTGCGATTACTACGGCCCTGTCAACGGGCAAACGGTGGGGGTGGCCATCTTCGATCACCCGGACAATCCGCGCCACCCGACCTGGTGGCATGTGCGGGACTACGGCTTGTTGGCGGCCAACCCGTTCGGCATTCACGACTTTGAGAACAAACCAAAGGGAAGCGGAGAACTGAGCGTTGGCGCCGGCCAGAGCATCACCTTTCGTTACCGCCTTTACTACCACCGGGGCAACGAAACCCAAGCTGCCGTGGCCGATCATTACCACGAATACGCCACATCCAAATCCGCCAAACAGTAACCAATTGAATAGACGGACCCTCAAATTGTCAGCCATAATGCATCGAATATGAGCAACATCACTCGCCGCGGCTTTCTCAAGCAATGCACACTCGCCGCAGGCGCCCTCGGTTGGACCGCCCGATCCTGGTCCCAAGTCCCCGGCGCAAACGGAGACATCCGCCTGGCCGTCGCCGGCTTGAACGGCCGCGGACGCGACCACATCAAAGCCTGGGCCAAGATGGAAGGCGTCCGCTTGACGGCCTTGTGCGACGTGGACAGCAAAGTGCTTGGCGCCGAGGTGGATCGCCTGGACAAGAGCGGGCTGAAGGTGGAGGCCTTCACGGACATCCGCAAACTCCTGGCCGGCAATAATGTCGATGCCATATCCCTGGCCACGCCCAATCATTGGCACGCCCTGGCGACCGTTTGGAGCCTCCAAGCCGGCAAGGACGTTTATGTCGAAAAGCCCGTCTCCCACAACGTTTGGGAAGGGGAGAAAATGGTTGAGGCGGCCAGGCGCTATCATAAAATCGTCCAGGCTGGCACCCAGTCGCGCTCCAGTTCCGGCATCAAGGAAGCCGTCGCCTGGGTTCGGGCGGGCCATCTGGGGAAGATTCGCGTTGCCCGCGCCCTCTGCTACAAAGCGCGGCCCAGCATCGGCAAGACCAGCGGTCCCCAACCCGTCCCTGCCGGCGTCGATTACGATCTCTGGTGCGGGCCGGCCCCATTGACCCCGCCGCGCCGGCAGCAGTTTCATTACGACTGGCATTGGTTTTGGGACTACGGCGCGGGCGACCTCGGCAACCAGGCCGTCCACGAGATGGACGTCGCGCGGTGGTTCCTGGGCGAACAAACCCTCTCCCCTCGCGTTCTGGCGGTCGGCGGCCGCCTGGGCTACGACGATGACGGCGAGACTCCCAACACGCTGATGATCTTCCACGATTACATCAATGCTCCCTTGATCACGGAAGTGCGCGGTCTGCCCGAAAAGGCCGGCTCCCCCCAGATGGACAATTACAAAGGGGCGCGGGTCGGCATTGTCGTCGAATGCGAAGGGGGCCACGTGCTGGTGCCCACCTACACGGGTGCCACGGCGTTTGACAAAGATGGCCAGAAAATCAAGACTTTCGAGGGCGCATCCAGTCATTATGAGAACTTCATCCAGGCCGTGCGCAGCCGCCGGGAAAGCGACCTCAACTCTCCCATCTTCCAAAGCCATGTCTCCTCCGCCCTCTGCCATACCGGGAACATCTCCTATCGGCTGGGCAGCCGCCAATCCCCCGACGCCGTCCGCGAACAGATCAAAGGCGACAGCCAGGCGCTGCCCGCCTTCCAGCGCCTCTGCGAACACCTGGCCGCCAACAATGTCGATTTGGAGAAAACACCCGCAACCCTCGGCGAGCTTCTGAAAATGAACGTCGCCAACTCCACTTTCCTCCAAAACAAGCGGGCCAATCTCCTTCTCACACGCAAGACGCGAGAGCCATACGTCATCCGCGTGGGGTAAACGAGCCGTCCGCGACATGGACATGAAAGGGCGGCGACAATCGCCCTTTCATGCCGCCGACCGCTCGTTTCGGCCAGACGGCGGCGCGCGCCGCGCGGGCATTTCCCTCCTGGCAGTGCTATCAAAGAAGTCTTCATTCTTGGCAAGCTCTTTTCTCTGCGCGCTTTGCGCCTCTGCGCGATTCCTGGGGCAAGGGGATTTTGGTCGCGGGTTTCCGCGCTGCGTCCTCTGCCCTTTGCGTTGTTCTCTGCTTTGTCTTTACTTGTCCGTGTCCATCCGCGAAATCCTCGTCGCGCCGAAGCGCGGCGCAGGCGGACGTGGTTAAAAGCCCCTCTCATGCCTTGGGGCGGCTGGGGGACAAGGCGCGTGTCCCCAGTACTGGTGACTGGCGGCTTTCCGGGGAGAGGGTATGGTGTGGGTAGTTGGACGTGCAAATCGCAGGGTTCCGTGTGTGTCAAAAGGCGTATATCTGCGGCGCCGCACGACAGCGGCAGAAAATTTAAAAGTTTTGTTCTCAGACAAAGGGCCGGGTTCCCCCCGGCCTTCTGTTTTGTACCACCCACGGTTCTTGGGCGCGGTTCAGCCTTTCGGCTCCTGACGCGCGGCTCCTCCACCAAGATTGGTTCGCATGTCCGTGGCACCGTGAAGCATTCGAACCATGCAAGGGATTCTCACTCATTTCACTCCAGCTTTGGCGGCGGCAGCGGGGTCGATGGCTTTGAGAGACTTGGCTACGGCTTCATGCCTGTATGGCGGCACGGTTTTCAAACATTCCTGCAGGGCTGGCACGGCGGGCCGGGCTTGGCTGCCGCATTCTCCAAGTGCTTGAATGGCCTCAGATCGGAAGTTCAGAGGATCTTTGACGTTCTCCTTCAGCCAGGCATGGAGCGCCCGACCCTGATACCAAGGCTCGCTGGCAAACCACGCGACCGCAAACGTAATGGCCGCCAGCAGCACGGCTGCCAAAATGCGTCTCCTGGACATGCCGCCAGGGTGGCCGATTCGCGGCGAAAATCGAGTGTTTTCCATGGGCAGGTCTTTCAAAACCTTCTTTTGGTTGCGGCTGGCCGCGCCGGGAAATCCGTGGTTGTCTTCAGCCGCCCTTTCAGGGCTTGGGAAAACGGCGGCGGCCAACCCGGGGCGTCGCTCGCCGACTCGCTTTGCCCCGGGCTGTTTTCTTTCGCCCCGTCGGGGCTGCCAGGAAGATGGCGTCACGGCTGCGCGCGCGGGCGCGACGAACCAGCCCGCCCCCTTCTCGACGCCGTCCGCCAACCGGACGCGGGGAATGGCCTTTTGTTCGATGTAACTAAAAAGAACTTGCACAATGTAATTTATGTGGGATCGTGGACGCAGTGGCTGAGGGCGGTTTGTTCTTTGAAAGGCCGCNNACCCGTTTGAACCACGCCATGCCTCGGTTGGCGCGGCTGTTTATCCGCCTTGCGCGGAGCGCTGGCCCCGTTTCCGGCCCGCCGGGGCGCTGGACAAAAGCGAGTTAACCACGGATGGACACGGATGGGAATTCTCTTATCCGTGGAAATCCGTGGAAATCCGTGGTTGAATTCCTTCCTTTGCGGCTCGGGGTTTCACCCTCTGGCAAGCTCTGGCAAGTTATCAAATCCGGGGTTTTGACCGGCTACTGCGGCCTATTTGCGCCTATTTGCGCCTTAAATTGACGGCGGTGNNTTACGGTAGTTTTGTTGCGGCGAAAGCGAGCTTACGAGCGCGGAACCGCCCCCTAGGCTTCGTGAAATGCGCGTGCTTATGCACCCTTATGCACCCTTATGCACCCTCATGCACCCTAAAAAGCGGGGGCTGGAGTTTTTCCGCGACCCAAGCGAGCTTGTAAGCGCGGGCCGCCCTCCCTTTGCGCGGGGACGCGGCTCTGTCTTGGGAAAGGCTTGAGCGATTGAAACGTTATGGCCTACACTTTGGCCGTTGAACTTGTTCCTGGCCAATTTGCGTTTCCATGCCCGCGGCCACCTCGGCACGCTCTTGGGCGTCACGGTGGCCAGCGCCATTCTCGTCGGCGCGCTTGCCCTCGGGGATTGCGTCCGCGTCAGCTTGCGCGACCTGGCTCTGGCCCGGATTGGCCGCGCCAGTTTCGCCCTCGCTTCCAGAGACCGCTTTTTCCGCTCCGCGCTGGCCGATGACCTCGGCGTTTCCAACAGCCTGGCCGCCGCGGTCCTCCAATTGCCCGGCACCGCCGCCACGCCGGACGATTCCGCGCGCGCCAACCGCGTCCAAGTCCTCGGCGTGGACGAGCATTTCTGGGCGTTGGCGCAATCGCCGCCGGCCTTTGGCGCTATGCCAGCCGATTCCGTCGTGCTCAACACGGCCCTGGCCCGCCAGTTGCGGGTCAAAACCGGCGACACCGTCGTGCTCCGCTTCGAGAAGCCGTCGTTGCTCTCGATGGAAGCGCCCATTTCTCCGCAGGAAGATGTTTCGGCGGGATTGCGTCTGACGGTCGGCGGCATCGCTGGGGACGCGCAGTTCGGGCGGTTTGGATTGCAGGCCGGAGCGGCGCCGCCTCTGAACGCCTTTGTGCGGCGGTCGTTTTTGCAGGGCAAAGCCGATCTGCCGGGCCGGGCGAATCTCCTCCTGACCTCCGGCCCCGCGCCGGACCTCAAGGCGCATTGGACCCTGGCGGACGCCGACCTGGAATTGCGCCAGACAGCCGGCGGCTGGGAATTGCGCTCCGGGCGGGTTTTCCTGGACCCGGCGGCGGCACGGGCGGCGACAGCGGACAAAAGCGCGTCGGAATTGATCTTGACTTATTTCGTGAACGAACTGCGGGACGGGGAAAGGACGACGCCTTACTCGATGGTCACGGCCTCGAGCCTGCCGCTGGTTTCCGGGATGGGCGACAACGGAATCATCCTCAACCAATGGCTGGCGGATGATTTGCAGGCCAAAACGGGCGACGATGTGAGGCTGGCTTATTTCGTGGCGGGCACGGACCGCCGCCTGGAGGAGCGCCAGGAACAGTTTCGGGTGGCGAGGGTGGTCCCGATGGAGGGGGCGGCGGCTGACCGGACGTTGATGCCCGACTTCCCCGGCATTGCCAAGGCGGAGAAGACGGAGAATTGGGACGCGGGTTTCGCCATCGACATGAAAAAAATCCGGCCCAAGGATGAACAGTATTGGCAGAAGTACCGCGGCGCCCCCAAGGCGTTTGTCACGCTGGCGGCGGGGCAGAAGATGTGGGGAAACCGCTTTGGCGATTTGACAGCCATCCGTTTCGCGGGCGGCACGCGCGAGGAAATCGCGCGGGGCCTGCTCGCCAGACTGGACCCGGCCTCGATAGGGCTGGCGTTCGCGCCGGTGCGGGAACAGGCGCTGGCCGGCAGCGCCCAATCGGAGGATTTCGGCGGGCTGTTCCTGGGGTTCAGCTTTTTCCTGATCGTGGCGGCGCTGATCCTGATGGCGTTGCTCTTTCAGTTCGGATTGGAACGGCGCGCGACGGAAGTGGGTACTCTGCTGGCGCTGGGCTGGCCGCCGGCGCAGGTGCGGCGGTTGCTGCTCCTGGAGGGAGCGGCCATCGCGCTTGCGGGCGGGTTGCTGGGCGCGGCAGGCGGCGTTTTGTATGCGAAGGCCACGCTCTACGGCCTGGTCACGATGTGGCGGGCGGCGGTGGCGGAATCGCCGCTGCAATTCCATGTCACCGCCCAAACGCTGCTGCTGGGTGGGGCGGCCGGGTCTTTGATCAGCGCGATGGTGATCTGGTTTGCGCTGCGTTCACTGGTGAGACGGCCCGCCCGGGAATTGCTCGAACAAGGCGCGGAGTTGGAGATGGAGAAGCCGCGACGCAAGCTGGCGGGCTGGATCGCGGCGGCCAGCGGCTTGGGCGCGCTGGCCCTGATCGGCAGCGCCCTGGCAAAACGGGACAACGCGGACGTCGAGGCTTTCTTTTGCGGCGGCGCCCTTTTCCTGATCTGCGGCATCGCCGGCGCGGCGGCGTGGTTTCGCCATCTCGCGGGGCGCGTGGCGGCGCGCCCGCTCACTTTGACAAGCCTGGGTGTGCGCGGCTGCACCCGCCAACGCCGTCGTAGCGTGTCTATCGTCGCGTTGCTGGCCAGCGGCAGCTTCTTGATAGTCGCCGTCGAAGCGAACAAGCTCGACGCCGCGCGCGACAGCGGACAGCGGGCGTCGGGGACGGGAGGCTTCGCGCTTTTTGGGGAATCGTCGCTGCCCATCGTCCAGGACCTGAACACCCGGGCGGGCCGCGACTTTTTCGGGCTGGACGAAAAGGCGATGGGCGGGGTGTCGGTCGTCGCGCTGCGGGTGCGGGACGGCGACGACGCCAGTTGTTTGAATTTGAATCGGGCGCAAACGCCGCGGCTGCTGGGAGTGCCGCCGGAAGAATTGCAGAAGCGGAAGGCTTTCACCTTCATCGACCCCTCCGATGCCGCCCAGCCGTGGAGGCTTCTTGAGAAACCCGGCGAAGACATACCCGCCGTCGCGGACGAAGCGACGATAACCTGGGCGCTGCACAAAAAAATAGGCGACACGGTGACCTATACCGACGAGCGCGGACAACAGTTCCGGGTGCGGCTGGCGGGAGCCGTGGCGAATTCCATTTTGCAAGGCAGCCTCCTGATCGCGGAGCCGGCGTTCACGCGGCATTTCCCCGGCGAGGCGGGCCATCGAATGTTTTTGATTGACGCCCCGCCCAGGGAAGCGGCGGGAGTGGCGGCGGCGTTGAGCCGGGCGTTGCGGGACCGGGGGCTGGAGTTGACGCCCGCGGCGGAGCGGCTCAACGCGTTCAACGCCGTGCAAAACACCTACCTGACGATCTTCCAGGTGGTGGGCGGGCTGGGCCTGCTTCTGGGGAGCGCGGGTCTGGGAGTAGTGGTGCTGCGCAACGTGCTGGAGCGGCGGGGCGAATTGGCGCTGCTGGCGGCGGTGGGTTTCCGGCCCCGCGCCCTGCGCTGGCTGGTGGTGAGCGAGCACGCGGCGCTGCAATTCCTGGGTCTGGCCGCCGGCCTGGCCTCGGCTTTCCTGGCTGTTCTGCCTGCCTTGCTCGCGCCGGGCGCGCACATTTTCTTTGGGTCGCTGGCGGTGACGCTCGGACTGGTTTTTCTCAGCGGCCTGTTCTGGACCTGGGCCGCGGCGCGCCTGGCCTTGCGTGGCGAACTGCTGCCCGCGCTGAGAAGTGAGTAAATTCCGCATTTCGACCCCAGAAGATCATCTTTTCTCCCGGTTGGTCGGCAGAAGGGAGAAAGATGGGAAAGTGCCGTATTCCAAGCGCCATTCGTCGGCCGCATGGGGGTCGTAGGTGAAGGCGTGGTCAAAATGCGTGGTGGTGCCCCACAGAAAGAATTTGTCGGGATTGTTGGCCACGTTCGACATCCAAGCGTCGGGCGGCGGCGGAAGAGAATTCCACCAGAAGCCCAGGCCGGCGGCGACGGCCAGCGAGCTTATGATTGCAATCATCCATCCTTGCGATCGTCCGGGGCTTCTGCGAGTTCCTCGTCAAATTTGCACCGGCATAAGCGCCTTCAAAGGGCGCTGGTCATGCAGAGCCATATGGGGTGGCAGCACGGCCAGTGGCCTTCCCTTTCCCCGTTGTCTTGTGTTTGATCCTGATGAAATCCTGCGGACGGAGCTGGCGCCCAAAGTGCCGGCCGTTTGCGCGGCCGCGGCCGTTGACGGAAAAGTGGTGTGATCTCGGCATTGCGGCTTCGCGGACATGCAGGCGAAAGCGCACGTTAATCCCGCGACACGCTTTCGCATTGGCAGCTATCTTTCATCGCCCGCGCCTTCGTGCCTTCGGTCACATGAGAGGATCATGCTGCGGGCGCAGGCCCGGGAGACACTGTCACGATGGAGATTACGCGGATCGGAGAAGAACCGGAGATCAGGGTGCCAACGGATCTGCGCAAAGCCTTTGCATCCGCCCCGGCGGCGCGGGCCTTTTGGTCGGAATCACACCCATGGCGCGCCGGGACTGGAATCTCTGGATCAGCTCAGATTAGCGCGGCACAACTGCCTGCCCACTTTGAGCTACGCGCGCGAAAATGGCGGAATGCCGTGGGCTTGCAACACACTGCCGTTTGCAGGAGCGCGCTGTTTAGCAAACAGGCCCGGCCCGCTTGTCCGGTTGAATTTTCTCTTGATGTCGCAGTCCACAATCGCCAACTTTGCCTCGTTCGTTATTTGCTTATGAAAAGAACTGCGTTTCTGTCCGGCCTGATTTTGACATCGCTCACACTGGCTTCGTCCGCGCGCGAGATTCCCGTGTTGGCTCCGGAAAAGGCCGGATTGTCCGAAGCCAAACTCGCCGAGGTGGACCGGTTCATGGATCGCCAGGTCGGCGAGCAGAAACTTGCCGGCGGCATCGTGATGGTTTGGCACGGAGGCAAGATCGGCTTTTTCCATACTTACGGTCTGATGGATCGCGAGGCGCAGAAACCGATGACGCCCAACACGATCTTCCGCATCTACTCGATGAGCAAGGCGATCACCACCGCCGCCGCGCTGAATCTTCATGATGCCGGCAAAATGGGTTTGGACGATCCGGTTTCCAAATACATTCCCAGCTTCGCCAATCTCAGGGTGGCGACGACGAACGGGCTGCGCGCGCCGACGCGAGCCGTGACCATTCGCGATCTGATGCTGCACATCTCCGGACTGACATACGGGGACGGCCCCGATGCGCTCAAGGAGGCTTACTCACGCTTGAAACCGCTGGAGTCCACCAATCTCGCGGAGATGGCGGAGAAGCTTTCCCAAGTGCCCCTGGCGTTCGATCCCGGGACGGACTGGAATTATGGCGTCGGGATTGATGTTTTGGGCCGCGTGATCGAAGTTGTGAGCGGCAAGAGCCTCGACGAGTTTCTGGCCCAAACCATTTTCCGACCGCTGGACATGAAAGACACCGCCTTCAGCGTGCCGCCCGAAAAACTCAGCCGGTTTGCGGCCAATTACAGCCGGACCAATGGATTGAAAGTGATTGATGCTCCCGCTGAATCGAAGTTCGCGGGGAAAGTCACCTTATTCTCGGGCGGCGGCGGGCTGGTCAGCACGGCTCACGATTACATGCGGTTCCTGGCGATGATCGAGCGCGGCGGCACACTGGACGGACATCGCATCCTGCAATCCAAGACTGTCAAACTCATGTCGAGCAATTTGCTTCCCGAAAAAGCCTTCCCGATTCATTTCGGAAAAGAAGAACGTCTTGGCGCCGGCTATGGCCTGGGCTTTGCAGTCTGCACGGAAGTCACCAGTTGGGACCCGGCGGCGCATTTCGGCGAATACGGCTGGGACGGCGCTGCCTCGACTCATTATTGGATCAGCCCTTCGGACAAACTCATCGTGGTGACGCTGGAACAAATCATGCCTTACGAATGGGACACGGAACGCGGCGTGAAGAAAATAATCTACGATTCAATCCAGAAATAGAATGGCCGGCCTGCCGGGTAACGCTCCCGCCGTTGCAGCGGCGCTACGGACGACTAGCCCGAAGCAGGCACTGATCTAGTGCGAGTCCAGTTAGAAGCTGGACAGTTCTCTTCGAACTAAACGCGCGACGGTGGCCGCCTGCAAAGGCTAACCACTGGACGTGCCGGGCATGCACCGGCTGGCCCAAGTTCGTCAGTCCTGGCCTGACGCCTATGGGCGCTGCTGCGCCGCCCAAGGACTCTGGGCAGAGCAGCCCGCACGACTATCCAGTTCCGTCTGCAGCTCTACCCTGCCAGGACGGTGAATATCTTTGTCATGCGCCAGGCTGGCGTGTGTTTGACGCGTCCAGGGCGGAGCGCAGGGCCGGGCCGAAGATGACAAAGAGCGCCAGCGCTCCGGCGAGGATCAGGAGCCGGAGAAAAACCGAGGCCGTCCGCGCCACTGACGCCTGCAAACCGATCTTCAAATCTGCCCGCGGCTCGACGGTGACGGCCCGGTTAAAGGTCAGCACGCGGCCTTGTTCGGGGATGCTGGCGCGGATGCCCGCCGGGGTGTTCACGGCGGCGTCCTGCTGCTGGATGAGCTTCTCGGCCAGGCGCATGAAGGCGGCGTTTTCCTCGGCGGTGTTGATGTCAATGATATCTTTGGCGTCCTGCTGCGTGTAATTCATCCCCTTGCGGTTGCGCAGNNGCGTTCAACCCGATGAGCGCCTGTTGCAGCTTGATGTTGTGCAGTTGCACGCGGGCGTCCTCGTTAAAGGCGGCGTCGTGCGTCGAGAGGCCGTAGGCGGCGTTGAAGGCGCGCCGGGCCTCCTGAGGGTCGCCATTGGCCAGTGAAATGTTGCCCAGGTTCAGAAATCCTTCGGCTTCGGCGGTTCGCGCCTGTTGCAGGCTGTTTTCGCTTTGCAGGTAGGCCTGGGCGTCCACCGCCTCGGGGCGGGAAGTGGTTTCCTGCCGGGCCAGTTGGAACGAGCCTGTCGGTTGTTTGACACGCCACTTGTCGCTCAAGGAAAGTTTCCAGGTGATGTTCTCCAGGGGCAGATCGAATTTGGGGGCGACCAGGGCGAGGTTGAGCGAGCGTGCGCCCGCCTGGCCGGCGCTGCAACTGTGGAAAATCTCCACCGTCACCGGCTTGTTCCCGGCCGACTGCTGCTCCAGCGGGATCAGGAGGTTGGCGCCCTCGCGCCACGGCCACGCGCCGCTGTCGTTGACAAACGCGAACCAGAAGCGGGCCTCCGGCGGCAGTGTCACGCTCAACAGGCGTTTGTCGCCCGGCAGAATTTCCAGGCGGGTGCGTGTCAGCATGACGCCATCATCGGCAATGACGGATTGGAATGTGATATTGTTGACGCGCGCGGGAAGGAGCTTGGCCGCTTCGTGGCGGGCCAGTTTCAAGGGCAGTTGGAAGGACGGCTCGACCAGGCGGTAGGTGAAATTGGCGGCGGCGGCCTGCATGTCCTTTTGCAGCGCGCGCGGTATGCTCTGCCATTCGGTGGGCTGGAGGGTTTCCGGCGGCGCCTCGACCATCACCTGGAGGCGGGGGTCGGATTGGACGGTGACAAAGCCGCGTTGGACGTTGACGTCGGCCGCCTCGACGCTGCGCAAAGTGGTTTGGACGGCCTGGCTGGGAAGGAGGATTTGGTAAGCCACCTGCAGCAAGTATTGGCCCAGGACGCGCCGGTTCAGTTTCACTTCCCAGGGCCGCAACCCGTTGGTGTCGCCGCCGGGGACCGGGAGAAAGTCGGCCACTTGCTCGCCCTGGAAATGGACTCCTTCGGCGTTGGTGGGAATCAAGACGCGGAAGGTCTTCAGGCCGATGTTCTCGATCTGATACTGCAAATTGGCCGTGACCTTGATCTGAGCTTCGCTGATGGAGGCGTGCTCAAGGCTGTTGACCTGGATCCAGGGGTCAACCTGCTCAATGTCCAGCGCCAGCGTGGCGGGCGCCTGTAACGCGCGGAATCCGAGCACCCCTTTCTGCCGGATGCCCGCCTTCTGCATGTCCAGTTCCATGAATCCCTCGTGCGCTACCACCTGCAAGCTCATGCCCTGTTCCGGCACGATCAGCAGCGAGCCCCGCTGTTTGCCGACCTCCCGCAGCACGACTTGCGGCGCCTTCCATCCGCGCGCCGTTTTCACTCCCGGCCCGGCCAGGGTGAGCGCGAACGATTCCCGCCCTTGCGTTTTGCCAGTCAAATGCAACGTAATCACCCGGCCGGCATCCGTCTTCAATTCCGTCCACTGGCTCAACGCCTTGCCGCTGATGGATTCAATGTCGAACCCCGCCGGCATGAGAAAGCTCAACTCGAAGATGCCCGCCCGCGTGATCTCGACCGTGAAATTGTCCGCCAGCACGGTGCGGTCTTCGCCCAGGGAGAGCGTATCGTCGGTTTCCACCTGCACGTCCGGTTCCACCGCGGCGGCCTTCAAGGTCATGGTTGCGTTGGTATCCGAGTAACGGAACGCCCGCCGCAGGGTCAGGCCCGGCATTTGCGCTTGCAGCCCGGCCACGGCGTCGCCGGGAAAATCCTCCAGGTTGATGAGCGACAGAGCGTGCGGGGTGACGCTGTCCATTTGCACTTCACTGCCCGTGGCGATGCCCGCCAAACCGGTCTGCTGCCCGGCGGCGTTTTCCACGCTGACCAACCCGGCCGATTGCTCGAAGGGCAGAGGCTTGGCGGCCATCTGCGAGCGGACCAGCAGCTCGAAAGAGCGCGACTGCGCCGGATTCAAGGTCACGCGCAACTTGCGCTTGTCCGGGTCAAAGCGCCAGAGGGAGACCAGGCCGGGCGCGTTGCCCTGCTTGTTGGGGTCCGTCACATCGGTGACAGTCGCGCCCGGCGGCACGTTGAGGACCAACTCATTCAACTCGCCTTGGGCGGGGCGAATAAAAACGTAATGCGCCCCTTCGATCACGCCGGCCTGCGGAACGTAAAGCTGCCACATCTCCGCGTAAAATACCGGCTTCTCGCGCTTGACGTCCCGGCGGCGCGGCTCCCAGGAAACGGACGCCTCCGCCGGTGACAACACAAGGGCGGCCACCGTGTTGGAGCCGGGATGCTCGCAATGAATCGAGACGGCCTGCGGCGACAACACATCGACATCGAGATCGGCGACCGTAAGATTCACTTGGTTGATCAAGCCGTAAGGCACGGGGACCGCGAAACCGCTGCCGGTCTTCTGGTTCGTCACCGGCGTCTGGTATTGCACCTCTATGTCGAACGCGCCATCGGCCCGCGCGACCAGTTGTTGCGAGTATCTCGAGCCGACCGGCCCCGCCGCCAAATCCAGCATTCGCGCCGGATACGTGACATGCGTCAAAACCGCCGGCTCCGCCAAAAGAGGCAGGACCTGTCCCCGGACGGCTTGCCAGTGGATTTTGGCGGTGGCCAGCGCGAAAGTGTCTTCGACGCGGATGGTCTGTGTTACCGAATCAGGCAGCATCGCCGGTTCAGCCGCCCGCGTGATCGCGGCTCCGCCACTGAGCCACAGGAGGCCGCCGACAATCAGGGCCGTGGCCGCGGGCGCGGCGCCGCTTTCCCCGGACGCAGCCGCCGGTTCCGGGCGGGGCGGCAAGCGCCAGAGATTGGCCAGCACGGGCAGAGCAACATTCCAGAGGAGGAAAACAAACAGGAGCCAGAAGAAAAGAGGCGCGCCGTTGGGGAATCTCAGCGCCGCCCAGGCCAGGAGCATCCAACCAGCCACCGAGCTTGCTGCTGGCAGCCGCGAACGGCCCGCCAGCCAGAGAGCCAGCGCGGCCAGCGCGGGCCAACCGCAAGCCAGAAGCGTCCAGCCGGTTGTTTCGTCCGCGACGTTCGACACCGCCACGCTCAAAGCTGAACCCGCCTGTTGCACCGGCGCGAGAAACGTCATGCCCGCGGGCACGGTCGCGGTCGCCGTCCGCGCCAGGTTCCCCAGTTGCACGACGCACACCGAGGCCAGCGCGAACGCCACAAAAACCGCCGCCGCTCCGCCCCGGTAAATTCCCGCGCGCGCCGTCCAGCGCCAGACTGCCGCAGCGCCCGCCGCCAATCCCACCACCGCGAACAGCCACGTCAAGGCGCGGCCTGAATCCTTCCCCGTCAACAGCCGGGCCACTTGCGCGAAGCCGGAAACGTCCGGCGCGCCGCCCACTGGCATGACAGAGCCGGACTCATAAACGAGCCTCTGGCCCGCATCCGGCTCGACTTTCCATTCCGCCAGCATGACGGGGGCGCCGGCGGTGGGAGCGGCGACGCGGATATGTTTTGGGTCGGCGGATTGGGCGGCCAGTTTCACGTCCAGTTCCAGCACGGCGTTTGGATCGCTGCTTTGCGGCAGCGGGATGAGGCTGTCTTTGCCGTCCTGCACGGGAACGACGGCGGCGCCGTTGATGGTCGCGGACCACAATTGCGCGCCGTCGGGCAGGGTCAGGCGGAAATGGGGGTTGCCGCGGCTTTTGATGAAGTAACGAATGCTTGTGAGGACCTGCCCCTCCTTGGAAACGCGGGTGTCAAGCGAAGCGCGGTCCACGATCTGGTTGAGCGAGTCCCCCTGCGCCAGCGGGCTGAGGGAGAGTTTCAAATCGAAGGGACGCGACGCGTAGCGGTAGGCGGCCAGGACGGGGGCGTCGGAGAAAAGGCGGTATTCGGGGGGCACTTCCGCCGGCTCCAACGCAAGCAGGTTGGGAGAAACGTCGGCCCGCTTGATCTCAAATTGATTGGCGCTGGTGACCAGCGTGTAGCCTTCCTCGTTTTGGACATCCAGCGGGCGCGCCCCGGTGAAGGCCAGGGTCTCCCCTTGCGGCTTGAAGGGGCGCTCGTAAGTGGCCAGAAGCGTGTAAGCGCCGGTAATGGGCGTGTGCAATTGCACCACGTAGCCGTCGTTGGTCTTTTGCGGATTGCCGAGGTCTTTTCCGCTGAATTCCACGTTGTAATACTCATCTGACAATTCAATCCTGAAGGCCGACACCGGCGCGCCCGACACGACGTAGTTGATGACGCTGCTCCCGAAGGCGATGCCTTCGCCGATGGAGAAAAGGTGCAGCGCGCTCGCCTGGATGGTTTGCGGCAGCCGTTCGACGCGCATGGCCCCTTCCCACGCGGATTCGCTCAAGCGGAACGCCGCCTGGATTCCCTCCAGTTTTCCCGGGTAAAACGCCGTCCCAATTTCCGTCAGCGCCTTGGTCTCCTCCGGCGTGACGCGAAAGCCGGGGTCCGCCGCCACGCCGACGTAACCGCGCACGGACTTGGCCTGGGCGACCTCCAGGCGGGGCAAAACCCAATGGGTTCCGGCCAGGCCCTGGTTGTGCTCCAAGCGGAGCTGGACCACTTGCCGTCCGGAGATCGGCTGGCTGTAGGCCAGTCGCAACTCGGCGTTCGACGCTCCCGGCGGTTCGGTCAGCGCGTAGTCCAATCCCGCCGGATTGAGCCGGACGACCGCGAAGCCTCGGGGCACGTAAATCAATAATTCGCGCAGCGGCGCCTCGCGAATGTCCAGCTCCAGATCGGCGTCCAGCGCCAGATCATTTTCGCCCACCCGATAGGCCAGCAATTCCGACACGGTCAATTCGGGCAGGATTTGGTCCGCCTGGATGCGGAGCGCGAAATCAGCGCCGGCGAAACGGTAGGCGAAGCGCTGGTTGCCCTCGGGCCGGAACGCCGCCCGCGTGGCGTCGCTTTCGGGAAATTGCTCCGGCGAAATTTGCGACGTGCCGGTAGCCTTGACAACCTCCAGGCGCACCGCTCCCTCATTGGCCAGCCGGATGTAACCGGCGAACCGCGTGGCGTTTTCCGGGCGCAATTGCAACAGGTCGGCGGTTTGCGGGAACGCGTCCAGCGGCGTCTGCGCCTGCGCCAGCACGGTGAATTCGTCCTTTTGCGGCTGGTTCAACTGGATGACCAGGCGGCGGTCGGTGGAATCAGGCACCGGTTCGACGTTCCACGCCAGCACCTGGTCGCCTTGCCCGCCCATCACCTGCACCCGCGTCACTTCCCCCGCCCCGTGCAATCGCAACGACACCCGGCTCATCTCGCCTTGCATCACCTTGTAATTGAGCAGCGCCACCTGCCGCATCAGCCCCGGGCTGACGCAAACTTGCGCGAGCATCCCCGCTGAAAAGAATAATTTCCCCTCCGTTTCGGGCCGGACTTCCTTCCACGAAAACTTGACCGCGCCGTCCGCCGGCAGGTAGCTCAGGAAGTCGCCCTCCTTGCGGTCAGGCCGGGCCGCGCCGGCGAACTGGAATTGGGTGTCGGCGGCCAATCCGCGCAGGACGATCGGTTCCAAAACGCTGGGCGCGACATGGAACTCCACGTTGTTCCAGCCCGCGGTCTGGCGCACTTTGACGCTGAATTTGACTTGGACGGGGAATTCGCCGCTGTGGTCGAAAACGACGGAAAACTGGTTTTGTCCGGCGCGGACGTGTTCCCTGGGATGCGACTCAAACGCGGTCAGCGCCACCGGGCCGGAAATCAAGTCGAGCGAGCCGCCGCGCGGATTCTCCACGCGCGCCGTGGCGGTGAGGGTGAAGGCCGCGCCCTCGCCGCTGAGATCGCCGGCCAGCTTGAAATCCTTGAGCGTGACCGGCGGCTCAGGCAAGACCGCCGGCTTCTCGGCATAGGCCGTCGCGGCAAGGAACAAGGCGCAGAAAATGGCGGTTCGGGGGATTGGAGCGTTCATAATGTACTCGCATTTTTGACAAAGTGGACAGGGTGGACGGAGTGGACAGAGTGGACGGGATGAAAAGGGGGATTCTCTTTTCTAAACCCATTCTGAATCCTGTCAATCCTGTTAATCCTGTCAAAACTCATTTTAACCTTGTTCGTTCATTTTCCTGAAATGCTTTTGGCTTGGCGGATCATCCATTCCAGCCGGGCGGGGCGGGCGTCGGCGCCGTAGGTCTGCGGCACGCCGCTCAGATAAACCAGCAACCGGTCCGGCGTGACGTCCGCGGCATACGGGCTGGCCGCCAGCCATTCGGAAAACGCGGCGGCGGTCGCCGCCAAACGCATGGCGGAACTGGCTTGGTCAAGCGCCACGGCAGTGCCGGTGTACGGCACCGTCCATTCGTGCTCCTGGTAATCGCTCGTGCCGGGGACCCGGAACCGCACATGGACCGTGCAAAGCGGGCCGTCTCCCGCCGGGTTGATTTCCACCGTGTAAAGGCCGTTGCCCGATTCCGCCGCGCCGATCTGGGCCGCGGTCACGCTGTTGTCGCGGAATTGTTCCTTGGTGAGTTGATATTTGGCGTAACCGATCTGACGATACGCCGTCACGCGATTGGGGTTGAACTCGACTTGCACCTTCACGTCGGCCGCCGCGACACGGAGGGCGCCGGCCAGTTTTCCGGCGAACTCCGTGGCGGCCTCCTCCGGCGTGTTGATAAATCCATAACGCCCATTGCCGGCCCGCGACAGCGTCTCGAGCAGATCATCGTTGTAGCCGTCCCAGCCGACGCCGAAGCAATCCAGCGAGATGCCCTGCTTGCGGTTGGCTTCGACTTTCTGCTTGAGCGCCTCCGGCTCGACGTTGCCCAGATTGGCCGCGCCGTCCGTCAGGAGCACCACGCGGTTCTCGCCGTCGGCGAGGTAATGGCGCAAGGCGGTTTCGTATGCCAGCCGCATGGCTTCTTCCAGATTGGTGCCCCCTTCGGGAGTGAGGCCGCGCAAATCGGTGGCGACGCCGCCCGCCTTGTCTCCAGGCACGCCGTCCACCCACAAACGGGCCGTGCGGGCGAAAACGACGACGCTGAGGGTGTCCCGCGGCTGCAACTGGGAAGCGAGCACATTGAGGGCCTGGGCGATGATTTCCACGCGGTCGGCGCGCTCCATCGAGCCGGATTTGTCAAGCAGAAGAACAAGGTTGAGCCGCCGCCCGGCCTCGCGGCCTTGCGCTGCGGTCCGGATTGCGAAGCGGAGCAGGTCGCGGTTGTGGGCGAACGGGTCGCCGGCGCGTTCCCAGGCAAAGCCGATGGGAGCGCCGGGCGCCGGTTCGGGATCGCGATAATCGAAGGCGTTGATGAATTCCTCGCTTCTCATGCTGGCGGCTTCGGGCATCGCGCCATTTTGCAGGCTCGCCGCCGCCAGCTTGAAGGCGACGTCGCTGACGTTGAGGGAGAAGGTGGTGAAGGCGTTGTCGCGCGTCTGCACTTCCGGCTGCGGAACCGGAGCGGGTTGAGCAGGGCGAGGCGTCGGGGCGTCGTTTAACTGGCCAAGAGTGCGGAACGCCAGGGTTACGACGGCTGCGGGGGGCTGTTGTGTGGCGGGAGAAGCTGGCTCGGTCTTTGGCGGTTGGGCGGTTAGCCTATCACGCAGAGACTTCGTGACAACCATCTCCTGGGCATCCTGCGCGGGCGCCTCTTTGTCCTTGAAACTATTGGCGGCCTCGGCGAGACGCACCACTTGGGGCGGCGGCGTTGCGACTATCGCTCCGCTGACAGTTCCCCCGGTATCCCTGCGTCCCCCGGCAAATCCACCACCACCCCCACCGCCAATCCCGGAAGCCGATGCAGCGTCCGATGCGGCGGAGGAGAACGTTGCTGGATTAGCCGCTGTCACGCTCTGATCCATGCGCCCACCCGCGAACTGGAAAGAAGGGCGGGCGGCAGACGCCGGCGCAACGGCCGCTGAGGCAGCGACAGCGCCGCGACCATTGACTTCAGAAACCGTTTCACGGGCACGTTCCATCTGGCCGGTTGGAGCCGCGCCCGGCGCTTCAATTCCGTTGTGCAGCGTGACTTCGACCCCGGCCTTCTCAGCGGGAGCATTGTTGACCGCCCTGTTATCGGCGTTGGCGAGAGGCCGATTCTCCGATAGTTGCTGAGAAATTGCGGCGGCTGCACTGGAAGTTCCGACGACAAGGAAAACTGAATTCGCAGCCGTGCTGGGCGCAGCGGCGTTAGCATTGGCCGTCGAGCGTGAGCCTAAGGCCGCGGTCGCCGTGCTCTGCGATGATCTACTCGTGTTGCTGGCAAGAAGGGCCATCAAAGTCTCCTGCACACTGGCAGGGTCCGCGCTGTCAAGGTCAGTCACTGGTGCTGAGATCGAAATCTTGGGCGGCTCGAGTTTACCAATCTCCTGGCGTTTACCATCGCCGCCACTTCGGTCGGCCAACCGGATGTTCCCGTCATTGCGGAAATTGTCGGCATGCGCAAGCTGGCCTTGCTCCTGTTCGCCGCTCTGGGGAAGCACAATCGAGTTTGGCGGGAGTGGGGCAACAACAACAATCGGTGTCCCGGCGGATGGCACGGGCGCGGCTTGGGGTGGAGCGGGCGTCTTCTTATACAGTTGGCCCGCCAGCGGTATGTCCCCTAATAGAGGCACGGCTTGCGCAGTAGAGGATTGTTCGGCAGACGTTGCAGGAAGGGAAATGACCACGGTTGGCGCGGATGACACGGATGGAGCCGGTGCTGGAGAGGCCGACGCCGGGACGGGCTTGTTGAGAGCCGCGTAATAGTTCTCCGCGCCGGGCAGAGTGATAATCGTCTCTTTTCCCCATTTTCCCTTCACCTTCGCTACTGGGGGCTGCCCCACGGCTCCGAGGAAATAGGTT
The DNA here is from genome assembly GCA_003138485.1 of Verrucomicrobiales bacterium. Taxonomy (GTDB): domain Bacteria; phylum Verrucomicrobiota; class Verrucomicrobiia; order Limisphaerales; family Palsa-1400; genus PLGF01. The sequence goes on from PLGF01000062.1 coordinate 36,616, forward strand.
TCGTCCGGACCACCTGGAAGTTCGCCCCCGAATCCTCTTTCAAAGTAAGGGCGGAGATTCTCGGAGGTTGGCACGTCAGTGGAAGACTTACGTTGTTCCAAAGCCCACTGTTGCTTGGAGCTGTCGAGCAACCGCAGATTGTTGATTATGGCGTTTTGATACGAGGTCGTTCGGGCCTTGACAAAGTTCGGCACGCTGATAGCCGCCAAGAGCGCAATCGCCGCCGCCGCGGCCAGCGGAACCAGCCATGAAATCTTCCGGCGCGGCGGCTTCGCGAACTCCTTGGGGGCGATGGTCTTGAAATGGGCCAGCAGTTTCTCTCGACGCTCAGAACTGAGCTTGAGGGGCGCGGGCTGGACGGCAGTCTCGCCGACGGGTGTGGCGACGGATTCGCGCACGAGGTCAAGGGTCAGGCTGAGCCGGTCCCGCAACCGGGCCAGATCGGCGTCTTTGGCGATGACTTCGCGCAGGGCGGCGGCTTCTTGGGCGCTTAATTCGCCCAGCAACAGGGCCGTGACCCTGGCCTCAAGTTCGGCGCGCAGATTGGGCGGTGAATCGGGGATCATGGCACAACTCCATTCCTGGCCAGTTCCTCGGCCACGGTTTTGAGGGCGTGATGCAGGATGTAGCCGACGTTGCCGGCCTTGAGGCCGGTGCGCTGGCCGATTTCCTTGTAGGAAAGCTCTTCATTGAACTTGAGCCGGATCAATTCGCGGCTGCGGTCGTCGAGCGTTCCGAGGCTCAATCGCACCAGGCCGATTCTTTCGGAGCGGACGATTTGTTCGTCGGGCAGCGGCTGGGGATCTGGGGGATCAAGGGCCGGGGCCGTGTTGTCGCCGGTTTTGACTTCGAGGGCGACGACTTTGGCGGCCTGGCGGCGGTGGTTCAAGGCGAGGTTATGCACGGTTCGGTAGAGCCAGCGCCGGGGTTCGCGCACCTCTTTGAACTGAGCCTGCAATTTCATAAACGCTTCCTGAACCGTATCTTCCGCCGCGCCCAATTCGCCAGCCAGGCGCAGGGCATAATTCAATAGGGGCGACTCCAGAGCCGCGAACAGCTCTTCAATCGTTTCGCATCCGGGCGTTACTTTCGCTTGGTCTGGTTGCATTACAGCCATGCTGGGCGAATTCCGCTGATCATCGGATCAGGCGGCAAGCCCCGTGTCCTTTGGGTCTTGAGCCGACACCATATTCACATGGTAAGACACCCTGCGCGGCACTTTCTTAGAAGAAAAGGGGAACTTTCTGAGATGCGTGCCTGCCGAGTCCGTCCAAAGACCTGCGGAAGAACAAGTTCGGGAAGACAAAACGCAAAGGGCATAAGACGCGAAGACGTTGGAAAAAATTATAATCCTCTCAACTACTTCACCGCCGAAGCATTTCACTCTTTTCGGCGCATCTCTGTTTTGGGAAAGACTTGAGCGATTGAAGCGATTCAGATTTTGCCTTGCCGCGGGTGGGCGCGGTCTTATTGTTTGGGTGTGATTTCTCGCGCGGAAATTATGGATCGTTTGCTGAATCCGGGAATCATTCCTGTGATTCGCGCCGACGATGCGGCGCATGTGCCGCCGGTTTGCGAGGCGCTGGTGGCCGGCGGCGTCACCGCCCTGGAGATCACCATGACCACTCCCAACGCGCTGGATTGCATCCGCCAGGCCTCCCGCCAGTTCGCCTCGCGGGCCATCACCGGCGCAGGCTCGGTCACCTCCGCCGAGATGTGCCGCGCCACGATTGAAGCCGGGGCCGCATTCGTCGTCACGCCCATCATGCGGCCGGAGATCGCCCAAGTGGCCAAGGCTGCCGGCCGCGTCGTTGTGCTTGGCGCGTTCACTCCCACGGAGGCGCAACTGGCTTGGGAAGCGGGTGCGGATTTTGTGAAGATCTTTCCGGTTATAAGCCCCGGATACATCAAAGCGTTGCGCGGGCCGTTGCCGCACTTGAAAATCATCCCGACCAGCGGCGTCACCCTTGAAACAGCGCCGGAATTTCTGGCAATGGGTTGCGTCGCGCTGGGTGTCGGATCGAACCTGGTCTCGCCCAAACTGCTGCGTCAGCAGAACTGGGCGGAAATAACCCGCCTGGCCAAAGAGTTCGTCGCGGTCGTTCGCAAGTTTAAGGCAGCAGAATGATCTTGCCCAGGGCGCCGGGTTCCAGGATGAGTTCATGGGCGCGCGCGGCCTGGGCGAGCGGCAATTCGAGTCGGATGACGGGCTTGAGCGTGCCATTCTCCAATCCGGCCCGCAACGCGGCGTGGATGCTCGCTTTGTCCGCGTCGCTGGCGTTGGCCAGGAGCATGGCCCGAATGTCCGCGTCGCGAGTCATGGCGTCGCGCGGCGCGATCTCCACCTTGCCCCGGCAGCCAATGACAATCACGCGGCCGTTCCGGGCCAGGACCCCCAAGTCTTTGCCGAGGTTTGCGTTCGCAAGCATTTCCAGGATGATGTCCACCCCGCGGTTTTCCGTCAGTTTCATCAGGTCGGCCAGATAATCGGGCCGCCGATGGTTCAAGACATGGCCCGCGCCCAGCGAGCGCGCCAGTTGTTCCCCCTTCTCCGAACCGGCGGTGCCGATGACGCTCAAGCCGGCGGCGCGGGCCAGTTGAATGGCGGCTGTGCCGACACCGCCGCTGGCGCCGTGAATGAGCACCGTTTCCCCCGGCACGGCGCGCGCCCTTTGAAACAAGGCCCGGTAGGCGGTGGCGAAGGGGATGTTCAACGCCGCCCCCTCCGCGAACGAAATCTTCTCCGGTAGCAGATGGACATCGACGGCCTCGCAGATGGCGACGGTGGAGTAGGTTCCGGTGACGCTCCCACTGGTATAGACGCGGGCGCCGGGTTTGAGATGGCGCACCAGTGCGCCCAGCGCCGCCACTTCTCCGGCCGCGTCGGTCCCGGGGGTGTAAGGGAGCGGCAGGTTGGGGTTCGAGCCGGAGCGAAGATAGGTTTCGACGGGATTGATGCCGATGGCGCGGATATGAACGAGCACCTGGGTTGGGCCGGGGCTGGGTTCGGGCACGTTTTTGAGTTGCATGACCTCCGGCCCGCCGAATTGCTGAACGCGAATCGCTTTCATAAACGACGCAAAGGCTAGAAGCTTAAGGCTCGCGGCTAAAGGCTAAAATCAATCGTTGGCCCCTATGAATTCCGCGTGGAGCCGCGCATACACGCCCGCGCTGCCCAGCAGGCTCCGGTGCGTGCCGCGTTCGACGATCCGCCCGTGCTCCATCACCAACACCATGTCCGCCTGCCGCATCGTGCTCAACCGGTGCGCGACCACAAACGCCGTCCGGCCCCGCAGCAAAACCTCCAACGCCCGCTGCAGCCGCCTTTCCGTCAGCGTGTCAATCGCGCTGGTCGCTTCATCCAGCACGACAATTCGCGGATCGGCCAGCAGGGCGCGGGCGAAGCAGACCACTTGCCGCTGCCCCAGTGACAACGCGGCGCTTTTCTCGCCCACCTCATGCCCCAGGCCGCCGGGCAGCGTCTCGATCATGTCCAGACAATCCAGCGCCCGCAATGTCCGCCGCACGTCCTGTTCCGTCGCCTCGGGCCGGGCGAAGCGGATGTTCTCCAGGATCGAGCCGGAGAAGAGAAAATTGTTCTGTTGCACGCTGCCCATTTGCGCGTGGAGCGACTGGCTGGTGACATCCAGGAGGTCGATCCCGTCGATGCGGACGGTCCCGCGCGAGGGCAGATAGAGTTTTTGCAACAGGGCGGCGACGGTGGTTTTGCCGCTGCCGGTGTGGCCGACCAGGGCCACCGTCTGGCCCGGCTCGACCGAAAAGGAAACGTCCAACAACACAGGCCGGTCCGGCACGTAATGGAAATAAACCGACTCGAAGGCGACGGCGCCGCGCACCGGGGGCAGCGGCTTGGCGGCGGGAGCATCGCGCCATTCCGGCTCCTGGTCGAGCAGGCGGAAGAGGCGCTCGGCGCCGGCCATGGCGGTGAGCGCCTGGTTATAGCGGTCGCCAATGACCTGGACGGGCTCGAAGAAGAGATTGGCCAGAAAGAAAAACATCACCAGGTCCCCGACTTCCACGTGCGCCCAGCCGTGCCAGCGCAGCGCGCCGTAGCCGCCCAACAGGGCCATCACGCCAAGAAACAACTGGCTCTTCATCTGCAACAACGGCACGAAAACCGCCGAGGCCCGCGCCACCCCCACGTTGTTGCCGCCATGCACGTCGAGCAATTTGCGGAAAAACCCCGCGTTGATCTCCTGCCGCACGAAGGCCTGCGTCTCCCGGATGCCGCCGACTGATTCCGCCAGTGTCGAACTGAGCCGGCTCCAGGATTCCTGCACTTTGCGCAGGCGCGCGCTCATTTCGCGCCGGTAATGTTCGTTGATGAACCAGATGATCGGAACCAGCAGGAGCATGATTGCCAATAATTTCCAATCATACCACGCCATCAGCGCCGCCGACCCCGCCATCTGGCACGCCTGCACTGTCAATACGAACGTCACGTCCTGCACTCCCACCCGGATGCTGTCGATGTCCGAGGTCATCCGGCTGATGATGCGCCCGAATTTGGTCTGGTTGAAAAACGACATCGGCAGGGTGGCCAGCTTGCGGAAAAGGTCCGAGCGCATGTCATGCACCACCGCCTCGCCCATTTCCAGCGCGAAACGCTGGCGGTAATAAAGCGTGGCCACCATCACCAGCGTCAACACCAGGTAACCGCCCGCGTAGAACTGGATGCCGCGCCAGTCCTTCCCCGCTATCGGGCCGTTAATGGTCCGGCCAATCATCCAGGCCAGCGCCGGCAGTTGCACTCCGCGCGCAAACGTCAGAAAAAACAGCCAGTTCCGCTTCGCCGCGTGAGGCCGCGTGTAGCTGAATACCCGCCGCACCAGCGACCATCGCAGCGGCGCCTGATCCGCCTCCCGGTCGTCCTGCGGATGAAAATAGGTGATCGCTTCCCGGTCATGGTCCAACGCGGACAGGGGCGGTGGCGGCCCGGCGGCGGGCGCGGCGGGCAGGCTCATGCCGCCCTCCCTTCCGTGTCGGCCAGGTCCATCAATTGCAGCAGCGCCGTCTGGTGGTACGGACCGGGAACGCGGGCCAATTGCTCGTGCGTGCCCGTCTGCGCCAGCCGCCCATTCTCCAGCACCAGGATTACGTCCGCCCGCCGCAGCAGGCTCAGGCGGCTGGAGACCACAAAAGCCGTCCGCCCCTCCATCGCCGCGCGCAAGGCGGTGATAATTTCGTTCTCGGTCTTGGAATCCACCGATGCGGTCGGGTCGTCAAGAATCAGGACGGGCGGCTCAGGCAGCAAGGCGCGGGCAATTGAAAGGCGCTGGCGCTGGCCGCCGGATAGGTCCACGCCCGATTCGCCCAGGACGGTGCCATAGCCTCGCGGCAGGGCGCTGATGAATTCATGGGCGCAGGCAATGCGCGCCGCCCGCTCGATTTGCTCGTGGGTGGCGTGCGGGCTGCCAAAGGCGATGTTCGCGCTGACGGTGTTGGAAAAGAGAAAACTCTCCTGGTACACAAACCCGATTTGCCGCCGATACGCATCCAGGTCCAGGTCCCGCAAATCCCTGCCATCGGCCAGGATGCGGCCCCGTTGCGGATCGTAGAAGCGCGGAATCAATCCGAGCAACGAGCTTTTGCCCGCGCCGGTCATGCCGAAGATGCCGACGATTTGCCCCGGCCGGGTTTCGAAGGAAACGCCGCGCAGGACCGGCTCCTGGGCGCTGTATCCAAAGGTGACATTGTCAAATATAATCCGGCCCGTCAGCGCACCGGGCGCGACGGCCCCGCGCCGGGTTTCCACCCCCAGCGGCATGTCCAGCACTTCAAAGACGCGCCGGGCCGCCGCCAGGCTTTGCTGGACGGAATTGGCGATGGTGGTGATGTTGGCCACCTGGCCGTTGAACTGTTGCAGCAAGCCCGCGAAAACCACCAGGCCCGCCCCCAGCGCAATCTGATCCTGAACGTACAACCAGCCGCCGTAACTGAACAGGATCACCAGGCTCAGTTGCGAGAGCAACTGCGTCGCCAGCGTGAATACCGACAGGTCGCGGAAGATGAGCCGTTGCTGCGACGAGACCAGCCCGTTGGCCTCTTCAAAACGCCGGATTTCATGCGGCTCGGCCGCGAAGCCCTTGATCGTTTGCATTCCGCGGATGCTTTCGGTGAACAGTTGCACCAGGTTGTCGGACAGCTCGCGGTTGCACAAATACGCCGGGCGCAGCCGCCCCGAATAATAGTGCGAAACCCACCAGAGCGGCACCGCGACGGACAGGCAGGCCAGCGTCAGCGGCGGGTGAATCCGCCACATGAAAACCCCGTAAGCAACCAAAGTCAGGATCATGTTCAGCCCCTGCAACAGGACGCCATCGACAAAGAGCCGGGTGTTCTGCACGTCGCCGGTGACGCGATTGAAGATGGAACTGGAGCCATGCACATCGAAGAAGCGGAAACTGAGCCGTTGCAACCGCGCATAAAGCCGGTCGCGCAGATCGGGGACAATCTCACCCTGCGTCAGCCGGGCGGTGGTCAGATTGTAGGCGTAAGTCAGCACGGCCCGCAACAGCGCCTGCGCGACGATGGCCGCGGAAAGGGCGACGACTATTTGCAAGGGCGTCCACCCGGCGGGCGGCGTCCAGCCCAACGGGTATTGCGGCGGCCGTTGCGAGGCATCCAGCGCGTGGCGGATGACATCGATGACGACGCCCAACAACTGCAAACCAATCAGCCCGAGCAGGAGCAAGACCACGCTCAGGCCCAGGGAAAGCAGGAAATCCGCCCGATATTGCCACGCCAGGCCAGTCAGCCGCCGCACGAGTTCCCCGGTGGGGTACTCGCGGCTGGATTTGATGCTGGGCGCTGGCGCAGGCATTGGACCGTTGCGATGTTCGGCTGTGGCGCGGCCTCTCTGCCGCCCGCAGTCACAATCTTTGTTGCCGCCGGAAAGTCAAAGGCAATTTGCGGCTAAGACACGGCGCAGGGCGCAGATCTGTTCTTGTGATTGGCTCGCCCTCATCGTTCTCCCCCAGAAGAAGAACAGGTTCAAAAAGGCTTCGTGAATTGGCCGTGCCGGAGAGGGTTGAACCGGCAAATAATCGTGTGCGGCGAGGCGTTGGCGTGGTAAAGTGGAGATTGGCTGGTATGATGTTATGAAGCCGCGTTCCTTTTTTTATGCGCTGCTGCTCACGCTTGCGTGGGTCGCGTGCGCGGTTCTCGCTGTTCTGTTCCCAGGCAACGAGCACCTGAACCAGGTGCCGATCTGTGCGCCGGGCGACTTGGTTCTCCGGTGTCTGCCTTGGACTCGTAGTCTCAGCTACGGCAGCATTTCACAATACACCGTTCCTGCAGGGGTTGGTGTGGTGATGGTCTTCATTCTGGCCGTGGGGATGGACTGGCTGCGGGTTCGCAGGGAGGTTTGGAAGAGGGCCGTCTTGGCGGTGGCGATTTGCTTCGTAACTCCCTGGCTGTATGGCTTTGTGCATGATACGCGGGCCGGGGAGTCCTTCGCATCTACCGCACACCATTGGCGCCTTGATGAGCCTGACCGTCTCATTGCTTACCCGCTCTTTTGCCTGAGCAGTGGCTTGTTGTTGGGATCCATTGTCGCCTTTTTCTACGGGGGAATTGAACGCCTGCTCAAGAGGGCCTGCAAGGACGGTCCCGTGAATGGAAGCCAGCCCATTCCCTCAGAGATAAATCGAGCGTCATCAGCATCGTGTTCTGCGGGCAAAAAAGCATTCGGCATTGGGCGTTGACTGGGAGAGGGCAGGGGGGCTAAAATCCCTCCCATGAACAGACGCTTATGCCGGGGGAACGAACTCGATGAGCGCAGCAGTCCGGCGTTTGAACGGGCCCGCCGCGAAGATGCCAGCGCCATTTGCGGCGCTCCAGTGCTGAAGAATGCTGTCGAGACAAACAAATGTTGAATGTGTAACTACGTCCCCAACGATCCCATTGTCCTTTGTTCAAATGTTAAATGTTTAAGTACGACCCCAATGGTCTTATTTAACACGACCGCCCGACAAGCGGG
>PLGF01000079.1:0-16333 GCA_003138485.1 Verrucomicrobiales bacterium
AGTACGGTTTGACCCCTATGTTTCGAACATTTCGGCATCCTGTCCATCTTGTTCATCCTGTCAAAGCTCTTTTCTCCGCGGGGTCAGGATTACGATTACGATTACGATTACGATTACGATTACGCTTAGGATCAGGATTGGGATGGGAGGTCAGGGCGCTTCCATCGAAAGGAGGGTGAAGCCTTGCAGGGCGGTGGCGGCGTCCAGGCGCTGCAAATAGGACGGCAGGGCGGCGGGCAGAACAATGTCGCTCAGGGAGCGGTACTCGTATTCCAGGATGAGTTTGTTGCCGACGATTTGGGAGTCGCACCGGAAGAAGAAGTCCGGGTGCTCAACGGTCTGGTTGCCGGTCACGTAGGGCAGGGCGATAGTCTTGGGGCTGTCCATGGGGACTTCCGCGTGGAAGAGTTGGTGGACGGGATACGGCAACGCCCAGGGCGTGGCGCGGGCGGTTCCAGGCGGGCGCGACATGGCTTCATCGACGTTCATGCCGTAGAGGCGGCAGTACAACGAGGTTTCATTGGGCGGACGTTTCCAGAGTCCTTCAAGGCTGTAAAACTCCGTTGTTTCAAAGTGGTTTAGCTGCGGATCGTCCCGCGCCGCGGTGGGGGCGGCCCGGCGGATTTGCGGGTAGTACCTGGCTCGCGCGCTGAGGTTTTCCTGGTCTATGTCTTCCGGCGGCGTCGCGGCGTAGTGTTGACGCATGCGGTCGGCGTCGGCTCCTTCGGCCACGGTAATCAGTTTCAGGGCGGATTCGTCCCGCAATCTGCCGAGGGAGAAATAGGCTGAAACGGTTGTCTTGGGCTGGGCGGAGCAGAGCGGGATGGACGTCAGCGCCGTCACGCCGGGACGGATGACAAGGCCCAAGCCGTAGATGGGCCAGGAGCGGGCGGCCAGGGGGCCGCGTTGGAATTGGGCGACCGGGTCCAGCCAGTAGGTTTGGCCGTCCACGGCGACGGCGGCGATGGCGTGGTTAAAGAGGGTTGGGGAGGGCTGGTAGTTGGCCAGGGTGTTTTGCAGGCGGGTGTTCACCAGGACCGGCGCGGCGTCGAAATTGAGGGCTTGCAGGAGGGCAGTGAGCAGCATGGTCTTTTCGACCGGATCGCCGGCACGGCGGGCGGCGACGCCGGCGGGCGGGGAAGGCTCGTAATCGGACGAGGCGCCGGCGGGGGCGGCGTTGGCGATCTCCTCCTGAACAAAGAGAAGGGCGGACAGGACGCGGTCCTGCGGGTTGGGGAGAAGTTTCCACTGGTTGATTCTGTTGGTCAATTCAGCGGAGAGCGGGGCGGTCTGGCGCAACCAGCGCAAGGCCCACTTGTTGACATCAGCCCACGATTGGAATTCGCTCAATTGCACCCAGGGCGCGGGCTGGAACCAGCCGGGAGCGCCTTTCTCCAGGTTCAGGCCGGGCATGTCGCGAAAGTCCCAGGTCAGTTGGAGCATGTTGCTTCTGACAACCGTTGACGGCTCGATGATCGCGCCGTGGTTCAGGAAGTAAATCTTTCGCGAGGTCGGACATATAACTCTGGTGACGATTCGCTCCGCCGGCGACGGCAACTGAGCGGGCGCCTCTCCGACGAACTTCCCGTCCAGCACCGGGTTGCCGCCGTGGATGCTGTAGGCGTAATCCACGATGTCGCCGGGGTGGACATCTTCCAGGGCCAGCATGGCGGCCAGATCGGCGCCAAAAAGAAGTTCGTTGGCGTCCAGCGGGCGGCGGCTGGATCGGACTTTTGCCGGGTCCAGCCGGTTCAAGGCGCTGGCGCCCCGCCACAAGCGGACCCAATGGAAGGTGAGCAATTCGCAGCCCGGATCGTAGTTGATGGTGATTTGAGGCGCGGAGACGGCATCCGCGGAAAGTCCAACCTGACCGCACTGATGGATGAACTGTTCGTCTGCCTGCGCGTTGAATTGCCGGTCGATCAGGAGCCAGCGCCATTGGGCGGACCCGCCCGCGGCTGCCAGGGCGGACCGCTTGTCAAAGGCAATGGGGCTGACCCATTTCGATGGCGGCGCCACCGCCGGGTTGACATCCTGCGCCGGGCATGAAAGTCCCTCCAGGAAAATCCACGCCACAGCCGCCAGCCGAACCGTGTTATGATAACGAACCGGGATGTTCACAAAAAATTCGTCCGCGCTCTCGCGCCGAAACATCGTTTTGTTGTCCTCTTCCTCCGTCAATCTAGCGTATCCCGCCGAAATGGAAAGCCTTGAAAACAAGCCCGAGCGGAGAATGGCGCGGGAATCGCACACAAAGGCTCGACATTCGCTGCACAAATCCTACTTTGTCTATAGATATAGTAGAAATAGATGGCCTCAGAGGTACAGTTCATTGGACGCCGGAGATGCCTCCGCAGAGATGCGGACGTTCTGGATGTACCACAGTCGGAGCGTTTCCGCCCCAAACTCGCGAGCCGCCAGTCTTTGGTGGAGGCCCCCTTCATTCAGTCCAGAAAAGCCGTGTGCCCGGGCAAATTGATTTTGATTCGAGGTCCGGGGCGGACCCAAGACGGGATCGGTGTGCGTAATCGAACGAACCAAGGGTCAATGGACGGTCAGAGCGGACCAATAACCATTTGGAGAAAGGACATTCCAATTCCAGTCCTGAATTCACCCTTGTTCACTTCCAATTACCATTCATGGTTCCGTGTCAGTTTCCGCTCCCGCGGTTACCTTGTCGCCGTCCGCCCCAAGCGGACGAAGAGGCCGTTGCAGGAAGCCTTCGGCAATGTGAGTGAAAAGCTCAACGAATTGGTGGAGCGCGAATTGTCGCACAGCCCGCCACCAGATTGGCGGGGAGTTTTAAAGCGGCCCGCGCCGGCAGCCGACCCGAAGGCTTACGACCTTTGCCTCAGACCCGAATAGCCTTTGCCGATACGATCGACCCAACCCGTGACAGAACTGCGCGCTGATGCCATTATTTAAGCAGGCCGCTATCCACCGAAACCATCCCGCTTCATGAGCAAGCCGCAGAGATGATCTTCCGTCGTGCGAGGCCATTTGAGCATCCGCAGGTACGCGTCCGTGCGGGTTACATCAAACGCTTCCGAATCGAAAGGGCGTCCAAGCCATTCCTTCATCGAATCGTGCTCTTCATGCTTGGGGTTGCGGAGAACCTTCAGCAAATCCTGGTAGCCCCAAGGCCCGCCGCAATCGTCCGGCGGGCAGGCGCGCTTTCCGTCCAGGCACACGGCGACGGTTGCCGCGTCAGGCTCCGGCGGGAGGATTTTTTCCACGACGATGGTGTGCTGCCAGGTGTCTCCGAAATCATATTCATAATGCAAAACGTCCTTTTCATGGGGCGCGACATCCCGAAGGGAGAATTTGGCTTCGTCCAGGACCTCCGGCTCACCGTCGAATGCTGGAGTGTTGACATGCGGGTCCGAAAAGAGCCGGCCGCCCACCTCGAACTGATGCAGGTGGCTGTTGGTCCAGCCCATCGCCAACTGGATGGCCGCATGGAGCCAGCTCAAGCTGGCGTTGCCGGGCACGGATAAGCGGCGCCAGATCGCCGGCTTGACGACTTCCAGTGTGATTTTGATCTGGTACGTAGGCGGAGCCGGCGCAACGCCGGGGCTTGAGGCGCGCTTGGCGTTTGGGCCGTTCTTTGAAGATGATTTAATTTTCACAGCAAGTCAAAGGTGGAGCTTGCCGCTCGAGTTGTGAAGCCGCAAATCAAGAATTCTGGCCCGCTTATTCCCCGCGCCCGGTGATCAGCGCCCGGTCATTTGCTCCAGTTTTTCAGGATAGCGGGCGCCATGAACCGTGATCTTCGAGGCCGCTCTTTCGATGTCAAGAAGATCGTCCGGTGTCAGTTCGACGGCAACCGAGCCGATGTTTTCCTCCAGGCGATTGAGCTTGGTGGTGCCCGGGATGGGAACAATCCACGGCTTTTGCGCCAGCAGCCACGCGAGCGCGATTTGAGCGGGGGTCGCGTGCCTGCGTTTTCCGATCTGGCCGAGCAGATCAACCAGGGCCTGATTGTCCTTGAGCGCCTCCGGCGTGAAGCGCGGCAGGGTGCTGCGGAAATCGGTGCTGTCAAACTTCGTATTCGCGTCCATTTTGCCCGTGAGAAAGCCCTTGCCCAGCGGGCTGTATGGGACCAAGCCGATGCCAAGCTCTTCGAGGGCCGGCAGCACTTCCTTTTCCGGCGTTCGCGTCCAAAGCGAGTATTCGCTCTGGAGGGCCGTGAGCGGCTGGACGGCGTGCGCGCGACGGATTGTTTTCACGCCGGCTTCGGACAGGCCGAAGCGCTTAACCTTGCCTTGCTCAATCAGTTCCTTGACCGCGCCGGCGACGTCTTCGATCGGCACGTTCGGGTCAACACGGTGTTGATAGAGCAAGTCGATTGTCTCGATCTTGAGCCGCTTGAGCGAGCCATCGACGGCCTGCTTGATGTGCGTGGGCCGGCTGTTCAGGCCTGGCGCGCCCGTCATCCCGCGCGGATCAAGATTCGGATTGAGGTCGAACCCGAATTTGGTGGCGATGACCACTTGTCCGCGGAACGGAGCGAGGGCTTCGCCCAGCAATGCTTCGTTGGTGAAAGGGCCGTAAACCTCGGCGGTGTCGAAGAACGTGACGCCATGTTCCACAGCCGCACGTAGAAGAGCGGTCATCTCCTGCCTGTCTTTGGGCGGCCCGTAAGAAAAGCTCATGCCCATGCAGCCAAGGCCGAGGGTCGAGACTTCCAGATTACTTTTTCCAAGTTTGCGCTTTTGCATTTTTGATTCCTATTCTTTGAATTTCAATTAAACCACACTTTTCCAGCCTGAGCGAGTTGAATCCCGGCTTGCGGGGGCGGGGCGTTTTTTCTACGGTGAAGGGGATGAGAACGAGGTTCGTTGTCTTGCTGGCGCTGTGCAACGTGGCGGTGTTGGCGGCGGGATTTGTCTATTTCAGCGAGTATTGGGGCCGGCAGGCGGAGCAGGCCAACGATTCCGCCGGGGCGGAAGTGGCGGCCTATAAAGCCAGGGCGGCGGCGTTGGAAAGCGCCGCGCCCGTTTCACCCGCCGCGGTGCATGTCACCAACGGCTTCAATTGGAGCCAGCTTGAATCGACCGATTACCGCCAATACATCGCCAACTTGCGCGCCGTCGGCTGCCCGGAAATGACGATCAAGGACCTCATCCTCACGGATGTCATGCGCGTGTATGCGCAACGGTTGGGGAAGTATTACCACAACGGGCGCCCGTTCAAATTCTGGGAGACCAACGAGAAGCGCAAACTCAAGCAGTCCCAAATCGAAGAACGCGAACGGCAGTTGGCCGCCATCGACAAGGAACTGCCCGCCGTCCTGCGCGACTTGCTGGGCATCAATTATGAGCGCGAATTGAACAGGTACTTCGTCGATTCCGACGAGGACAACCGCCGCCTGGCGTTTCTGTCCGACGACAAACGCGGGCGGTTGCTGGCGCTGCGCGATCAATTCGAGGGCGAGCGCGAACGGGTGATGTCCCAGGAGCAGGACGGCAAGGCGTCGCCGGAGGAGGTGGCGAAATTGCGGGACCTGGATCGGGAGCAGGAGGCGGCCTTGTCGGGGGTCCTGACGCCCGGGGAGAAGGAGGAATACGAATTGAGCATGTCCCCGACGGCCGAGCGGTTGCGCCAGCAGTGGATCGGGTTCAATCCAACCGAGGCGGAGTTCCGCGACCTGTTCCGCCGCCAACAGGCGATTGACGCGGCCTTTGCTTACGAGGACACCAACGCAAGCACGGTGCGCGCGAGCAAGGCGACCGCCGAAGAGGCGATGCTGGCGGAATTCAAGGGGCAACTGGCCCCGGAGCGCGTCGCGGAACTGACGCGCGCGCAGGACCCGGAGTATCAACAATTGTGCGTGCTGGCCGAACGGTTCGATTTGCCTGCCGAGACCTCGCAAACCGTGGCGGACATGCGCCAGGCCGCCGAGGAGGAGAAGCGGCAATTGCTGACGAATAAAGATATTCCGCCGGAACGGATCGCCGTGGCGCTCAAGGCCATCCAGGCGGAGACGGAGAAAGCGGCGCGGGCCGCGATGGGGGAGGAGGCGTACGCGCAGTACTCGCGGAGCGCGGCGTGGATTCAGAACCTGGGCGGCGATTGATGGCGTTCAAGATAATCCGATCAGCATTCCGACCAGGAAAACCAGCGCGCCGCCCAGTCCCACTTGCAGGAAGGCCGACGCCAGTGAGGAATCCATGAACCGGTGCCGGACCCACGAAATCACGCTCAGTTCGACGACGACGACGCCGATGGCGATGGCGGTGGCGGTGTGGACGTTGCCGATGAGGTAGGGCAGGGTATGGCCCAACCCGCCCAGGCCTGTCATCAGGCCGCAGACCAACCCGCGCATCCAAGGATGGCCGCGCCCAGTTAGAGTGCCGTCGTCAGAGAGCGCTTCGGCGAAGCCCATGCTGATGCCCGCGCCCAAGCTGGCGGCCAGGCCCACGAGAAAGGTTTTGCCGCTGTCTTTGGTGGCGAACGCCGCCGCGAAGAGAGGGGCCAGCGTGGAGACCGAGCCATCCATCAACCCCGCCAGGCCGGGTTGAATGATCTGCAAGGCGAATATCTTCTTCTCTCGCGCCGCCTCGTCGGGCGTCACGCCGGCTTGGGCGATATCTCCGGCGATGGCGGCGTGATGGCGCTCTTCTTCGGCCAGATCGCCCAGCAATTGGCGGATGCCGGCGTCGGTCGCCCGGCGGGCGGCGGCTTCGTAGAAGCGTTTGGTTTCCAATTCCATTGACTCGGCCTGTTCTTGCGCGGCTTTGACTCCCAGGGGGCGCATTCGCCAGACGGGCTTGTGTTTGATAAAGCCCTTTACGTCTTCGCGCCGGATAAGGGGCACATGGTCGCCGAAGCGGCTGCGAAAGAGGTCAAGAAGACGATGGCGGTGGCCGTCCTCTTCGCGGCGCATCTCGCAGAACTTCTCGGCCTGTTCGGGGAAATGTTCGCGAAGACCCTCGGCGAAATCGTCGTAGATGCGGGTGTGTTCCTCTTCCAGCCCCACGGCCAGGGCGAGGATTTCCCGTTCGTCAAGACTTTGAAATGAGCGCATAAATCACTGGGCGATTGACTAAAACTTCAGGTTCCATTCATCCCGCGAATACTTTTCCGCGGCCAGTTGGCGGCAATCCGGCGCCTGGCGCAAAGGGGCCTGCGCCGACCAGCAGGCGCGCAACGCCCCTTTTATGGCGGAGGCGGGCAGGTCCAGGTTGGTCAAAAAACGACCGTGCGGCCGGCCCTGCCGATAATCTGGCTGACGGGATGGCATTGTCAAAAATTTTTCCATCAGACCGAGGTCGAAGCGCAACAGGAACGTGCCGTGAAAAAGCAGGGCGCGGCGTTTGCGGCGTTGAGCGTTGCCGGAGAATTTCAGGCCGCCAATGGCCAGGTCGGTGATGCCCCGGACTTCGACGGCCCGGCCCAGAAGGGAGGACAATGTTTGGCGGTGGCGCTCCATGACATGGCGGTTGGCGGCCGGAATGGTCCCCAACGCCGGATCGCCCTCGATTCTGAAGGCCAGCGAATAATTCAGGCAGCCCGGCCCCTGCAGGACCGTGCCGCCGCCGCTGCACCGGCGGAACACGCCGATGCCCGCCTGGCGGCAAGCCTCCAAGTCCGCCTCGCGCGCCACCTCATTGGAGAAGCCGGCGACGACAAAATAGGAGGACGGCTCCCAAAAGCGGAGAACATTGCCGCTGACGCCCGCGTCGCAGGCGTCGAGGAGGGCTTCATCACAGGCCAGGTTGGCGGCCGCGGAGGGCAAAGTGAGGTCAAGATATTCCACGGGGTGCGAAGATGAATGGGGTGCCCCAATCCTTAGCGAAGCTTGGTAGGGCGAGGTGTCTGACGAGGGTGGCGCAGACTTCCAAGTCTGCCGTATCGCGGGTTTCCAAACCCGCTGGCCGCAAGGCAGCCAAGCCGACTTGGAAGTCGGCGATACAGCAGGTTTGGAAACCTGCGCCACGCAGAATCGGCAGTTCCGTCCCCATCAGCGCGGGAAAATGCGTGCAAGGTGCAGGCAGGAGCGTCGCCCTACCGGCCTGACCTGTTCGGTGAGGGACGCCCCCGTTTCGAAAAGGATCGGTGAATTGGCTGCCATGCGCGTATTTCATTTGTCAGCGGCGGGTTTATATCATACATTTGGGCCTGTCGGGACCGGTTTCAACTTTAAACATTAAATTTGAGCTTTGAACACTGAACTGGCCAACATGGAAGCCGTAAAGACGAGAAAACTCAACAAACCTTCTTCTGTTCCGGCCAAGGCCGCCGCGGCGGAGCCGCCGCCGCGCGCGCGCGATCCGTTGGAATCGATGGAAGACGTTGTGGAGTTCATGCTCAAGAGCCGGGGCCGGGATAAGGCCGGCGCACTGCTTGCGGGCCTTGCCGAGCGCCTGCGAGCCGGCGGCATGGAGGCGCCGCGCGCGATCAGCACGCCGTATGTGAATACAATTCCCGTGGAGAAGGAGCCGCCGTATCCCGGCAACCGCGACATGGAGCGCCGCATCAAGAGTTTCGCCCGCTGGAACGCCATGGCCATGGTCGTCAATGCCAACCACGGTGACGCCGGGGTGGGCGGTCATATCTCCAGTTACGCCTCCATGGCCACGCTTTACGAGGTGGCTTACAATCATTTCTTCCGCGGGGGCGATGGGGGCCGTCTGGCGGACATGATTTATTTCCAGGGCCACACCACGCCGGGCAATTACGCGCGGGCCTTTCTGGAATATCGGCTGGACGAGGGGCATTTGCACAATTTCCGCGCGGAACTGGCCCAGGGCGGCGGGCTGTCTTCCTATCCGCATCCGTATTTGATGCCCGATTTCTGGCAGTTCCCGACCGTGTCGATGGGGTTGGGGCCGCTGATGTCCATTTACCAGGCGCGTTTCCTGCGCTACCTGAGCGCGCGGGGGTTCATCGACGCGGAGCGGGAGCCTCGGGTCTGGGCCTACGTTGGGGATGGCGAGAGCGACGAACCGGAAGCGCTCGGATCGATCACGCTGGCGGCGCGGGAGAACCTGGACAACCTGATCTGGGTAGTCAACTGCAATTTGCAGCGCCTCGACGGCCCGGTCCGCGGCAACGGCAAGATCATCCAGGAATTGGAGGGCATCTTTCGCGGCGCCGGTTGGAACGTCATCAAGGTCGTGTGGGGCTCCTCTTGGGACGAGTTGTTTGCCGCGGACACGACGGGTCTTCTGGCCAAACGGATGGACGAGGCCGTCGATGGCGAATTTCAAAAATACACCGTGGAAACGGGCAGCTACATCCGCCGCCATTTCTTCGGGAAGTATCCGGAATTGCTGCGGCTGGTCGATCATTGGTCGGACGAACAATTGACCCGCCTGGTGCGGGGCGGGCACGATCCCAAAAAGGTCTATGCGGCCTATAAGGCGGCGGTGGAACATAAAGGGGGTCCGACGGTCATCCTTGCCAAGACCATCAAGGGCTACGGACTGGGCGAAGCGGGCGAAGGCCGGAACATCTCCCACCAGCAGAAGAAAATGAACGAAAAGGAGCTGCGTGAATTCCGCGCCCGATTCGACATTCCCATTCGAGACGAAGACGTCGTGGAAACGCCCTTCTATCGTCCGCCCAAGGACTCGCCGGAGATCAAGTATTTGTTGGAGCGCCGCCGCAAGCTCGGTGGGTTTGTGCCCCGGCGCGTGGTCCAAGCCCCGCCGTTGCGCACGCCGCGCGCGGGGGCGTTCCCGGAGTTTCTGAAAGGATCGGGAACTTCCGAACCCTCCACCACGATGGGTTTTGTCCGCCTTCTGAGCAGTTTGCTGCGCGACAAATCCATTGGACGCCACGTGGTGCCGATCATCCCCGACGAGGCGCGGACGTTTGGCATCGACGGGTTGTTTACGGAGATAGGCATTTATTCCTGCAAAGGACAGCTTTACGAGCCGGTGGATAAACAGGGGATGAGCTACTATCGGGAAGCCAAAGACGGCCAGATCCTTGAGGAGGGCATCACCGAGGCGGGTTCGATGGCGTCGTTTGTCGCCGCCGGAACGGCCTACGCGAACCTGGGCGTCAACATGATTCCGTTTTACATTTACTACTCGATGTTCGGCCCCCAGCGCGTCGGCGATGAAATCTGGCTGGCCGCCGACAGCCGCGCCAAGGGTTTTCTGATGGGCGCAACGTCCGGCCGCACCACCCTCAACGGCGAAGGCTTGCAGCATCAGGACGGACACAGCCCTTTGATGGCCAGTTCGGTGCCGACTTTATACGTTTACGATCCGGCGTTTGCCTATGAGATTTCGGTGATTGTCTGCGATGGGATGCGCCGCATGTTCGAGCAGGGCGAGGAAATTTTCTACTACCTCTGCCTTTACAATGAGAATTATGCGATGCCGCCCATGCCCGAAGGAGCCGAGGAAGGGATCATCAAGGGCTTGTATAAGTTCAAAACCGGTCCCGCCGGCCTCAAGCACAAGGCGCAGATACTTGGCAGCGGCAGCATTATCAGATCGGCGTTGCGCGCGCAGGAAATCCTGGCCGAGCACTACGATGTTTCCGCCGATGTCTGGAGCGCCACCAGCTACAAGAATTTGCGCAATGAAGCGCTGCTGGCCGAGCGATGGAACCTGCTGCACCCGGCCGAGCCGGCCCGGACGCCCCACGTGGCGCAACTCCTGGCAAAGGAGGCCGGCCCGTTTGTCGCGGTGTCCGATTACATGAAGATGGTTCCCGATCAGATTGCCAAGTGGGTGCCCGGCGGCCTGACGACACTGGGGACCGACGGCTTTGGCCGCAGCGATACGCGGCCGCGCTTGCGGCGGTTTTTTGAAATTGACGCCGAATGCGTTGTCGTGGCCACGTTGTCCGCGCTGGCGCAACGGGGAGAAATCGACCGGAAGGTGGCGGCCAGGGCCATCAAGGAGTTGGATGTTGATCCCGAAAAGGCATTCCCGCAAATTGTCGCGTTTTAAGAAGATTCTATGGATTTAAAACTACCTCCGTTGGGTGAAGGGGTTGATTCTGGCAGCGTGGTTGGCATTTTGGTCAAAGTCGGCGACCAGATCGCCAAAGGGCAGGGGATCATTGAGTTGGAAACCGGCAAGGCGGTCGCGCCGGTTCCCGCCGCCGCCGCCGGGAAGGTGGCCACAATCTTCGTGTCCGTTGGCGACAAGATTTCGGTTGGCCAGACGATTGTGGCGCTGGAGGGCGGCGCGGCCGCTCCCGCCATCGCGCCGGCCCCGAAACCAGCCGCCGTCCGCTCACCGCGCCCGGCTCCGGCTTCCGTTCAGGAAGCCGCTTCGGAGGAACAATTGCCGGAGGTGGAACCGGACCCCAACGCGCCCGTTCCGGCCGGCTCGCCCACCATCCGCCGCCTGGCGCGGGAATTGGACATCGACTTGCGGCAGGTTCGCGGCAGCGGCGCGGGCGGACGCATCGTGATGGATGATTTGCGGGCTTATATCCGGCGGCTGAAGTTCATCGCCGCCCAATCGCGGAAGGCGGCGGGCGGCGCTTTCGCCAAACCGCCGCCGGAGCAAATTGATTTCAGCAAATGGGGCCCGGTGGTCAAGCGGCCCATGACCGCGTTGCGCAAAGTCATCGCGCAGCGGATGAGCGAAAGCTGGAGCAGCGCGCCGCGGGTCACGCAGTTTGACGAAGCGGACCTCACGGCTCTGGAGGCGTTGCGCAAACAGCACGCTCCAGCGTACGAGAAGAACGGCGCCCGTTTGACGCTAACCGCTTTCGCTCTCAAAATCGTCGCGGAAGCGTTGAAAAAACATCCCATCTTCAACGCGAGCCTGGACGAGATCGCGGGGGATGTCGTTTACAAGGAGTATTATCACATCGGCCTGGCGGTGGATACCGAACAGGGGTTGATCGTGCCGGTGCTGCGCAACGTCGATAAGAAAGACCTCTTGACCCTGTCGAAGGAGCTCAACGAGATGGCCGTCAAGACACGCGAGCGCAAAGTGACGATGGAGGAGTTGCAAGGCGGCACGTTCACCATCTCCAACCAGGGCGGCATTGGCGGCGCCCATTTTACGCCGATCATCAACCGCCCGGAAGTGGCCATTCTGGGCCTGGGACGGGGCGCGATCAAACCGGTCGCGCGCGAGGGCAGGGTCGAGTTGCGCTTGATGCTGCCCCTGGCCTTGTCCTACGATCACCGCGTCATTGACGGAGGCGCGGCGGTGAGGTTCATGCTCGATTTGGTTCAAGGATTCGAGCGTTTTGATGGGAAACTGATCGCATAGAAAAACATGAGCGAAGGAAAACACCGTGGACTCGATTCATACTGAAATTGTGGTGCTGGGGGCGGGGCCGGGCGGATACGCCGCCGCTTTCTATGGCGCCGACCTGGGCAGAAAAGTTCTCCTGGTCGAACAGGAGAAGCACCTGGGCGGCGTCTGCCTCAATCGGGGCTGCATTCCCTCCAAGGCACTGCTGTACGCGGCCAAATTGATTGTGGAAGCCAGGGAATCGGCCCAGCGCGGCATCACCTTCGGAGCGCCGCAAATCGAATTGGACAAGCTGCGCGCGTGGAAAAGTTCGATCGTGGACAAGCTGGCCGCGGGCGTGGGTTTTCTGGCCAAGCGGCGCGGCGTCCAGGTGCTGACGGGCCGCGGGTACTTTGAAGGTTCCCAGACCTTGCGCGTGGAAACCGCCGAGGGCCAGCGGTTCGTCACCTTTGACAAGGCCATCGTCGCCGTCGGCTCCAAGGCGGCGTTGCCCAAGCTCTTTGATCTGGGCAATCCGCGCATCATGACCTCAACCGAAGCGCTGGAAATCGAGGAGATTCCCGAAGACCTGCTGGTGGTGGGCGGGGGATACATCGGCATGGAGCTGGGCTCCGTGTATGCCAATCTGGGCAGCAAAGTGGTGGTCGTCGAAGCCCTGCAAAGCATCCTCAGCGGGGCCGACCCGGATTTGGTCCGCCCGGTGTTGCAGTACGCCCGGAAGACGTTCCGCGAACTTCGCTTCAACACCAAAGTCACCCAGATGTCCACCAAGGGCAAAAAAGTGCGCGTCGTGACCCAGGGGGAGGACAAGGCCGATAAGGAGGAACTTTTTGATCGCGTCCTGGTGTCGGTCGGGCGCGTTCCGAACTGCCGCGACCTGGGCCTGGAGAATACGAAGGTCGAACAGGATGAGCGGGGCTTCATCAAGGTCAATGACCGGCAGGAAACAACCGACCCCTTCATCCTGGCCATCGGCGATATTGCCGGAGGCGTCCTCCTGGCCCACAAAGCCTCCAAGGAAGCGCGCGTGGCGGTGGAAGCCATCACCGGGGAGAACAGCACTTCCGCGGGCGTCATCATTCCCGCCGTGGTGTTCACCGATCCCGAACTGGCCTGGTGCGGTTTGACGGAGGCCGAAGCCCGCGCCAAGGGGATGGAGATCGAAGCGGCGAAATTTCCCTGGGGCGCCTCCGGGCGCGCGCTCACCTTCGACCGGCCCGACGGCCTGACCAAATTGGTGGTGGATACCGCGACGGAACGGGTCGTCGGAATCGGCATGGTGGGGCATGGAGCGGGCGAATTGATCGCCGAGGGCGTTCTGGCCATCGAGATGGGCGCGACGGTGCGCGATTTGGCTGAGACAGTCCATCCGCATCCCACCCTTTCCGAAACGATCATGGAAGCCGCCGAGGTTTTCTACGGCGTCTCCACTCACACGTTCGCTCCCAAGAAACACGAGGATTAACCAGATGAAGATTTGCCTTTTTGGCATCAGCGGAATTCCCCCGGGCAAGCACAACCTCAAGGACCCCCGCCTGGACCAGGCCGACAAACTGGTCGAGGCGCAACGCAAAACCTACGCGCAAGTCGATGTGGCCGACGAGAAGGAGATCGCCACCAGCGACTCCATCCTCACCAGCCGCGCCGCCCTGAGCGACCTGTTGATGAAGGACCTCGATTTCATCGAAACACGGCTTGGCCGAGAACCGGGCGCGGCTGAAAAAGCCGTCTTGCAAAAAATGGCCGAGGCGCTCGTGGGCGAGACGGCTGTGTCCGCGATGGGCTTGACGGCGGAGGAACTGGCCGCCATCTCCGCGCACAATTTTTACACCAGCCGTCCGGTGGTGGTGGCCGAGGAAGCGGAACTGGGCGCGACCGAGGCGCTGCTGGTGCGGGCCTTTGCGCAGGGCGGGGGTATCAGTTTTCTAACCGTCGGCGGGAAGGAGAATCGGGCCTGGCCCATTCGGGCGGGCGTGACCGCCTGGGAGGCGGCCGGGACGATTCACAGCGACATCCAGAAGGGCTTCATCCGCGCGGAGATCATCAGCTTTGAGGATTTGGTGGCGGCGGGGGGCGAAACCGAGGCCAAACGGGCCGGGAAAGTCCGCCTGGAACTCAAAACTTACGTGGTGCGGGACTACGACGTGGTGAATTTTCGGTTCAACAAATGAGGTTTCAGAAGTCAATGAACTTCCAATCCTGGAGGTCGTTGCCGAAGCGGACCAGGAAGCGGTTCTGACAGAAGTCCAGTTCGGCGGGAGCCTCCTCCCGGTGGAATTCCCAGAGAGACTTGCCCGTCAGCGGGTCGAGCCTGTAAATACGAAAATAAACCCGCCCTTCCCTGGTCCCCGCGTTGAGCGCTTCAGCCAGGCCGTTGACCAGGGCGACGCCCCCCTGTTGCACGCTGGCGGTGTAGAGGAATTTTCCCGAAAGGAAACATTCCTGGCCCATCTGCTGAGCCTGCCAAAGGATCTTGCCCGACTGGGGATCGACCTTGAGCAGGACGGGGGCCGCTTTCTCGAAGGTGATTTGTTCCGAGTATTGGATGTCCTCCGGCGCGGCGGTGGAGGAATCGACATAGAGCAACCCGTGGTCATCAAAGGAAACTTTGGTGATGCCGATGCTGGTGATGCGCCACCGCACGGCGCCGTCGGGCAGCGCGAATGAGGTCAGCACGCCTTCGTCGAAAAAATAAAGCGCGTTGCCGGCCTCCACGGCCGGGACGGAGCGGCGGTCCCAGTGAGCGGGCTGGAAACGGTCGTTGACGGCATAGGACAAGGTGGCGTTGAAAAGTTCCCTGTTCTGTTTGTCAAAGACGGACAGTCGCTTGCCGGCCACCAGGAGGTCCACCGTCTTGAGGGGAAAGAAAACCGGCACCCCGCTGACCCGGCCCGTCCACTCGGTCGGCTGGGCGCCCAGCCAGCGGCGGAGGCGGACTTCGTAAAGGCTTTCGTCGATGCCCTTGACGCCGCCGGTCTGGCTGCGCTTGATGTCATTGAAAACCTCTTCCTCAACGTCGGCGACGCTGGTGGAGGCGGTGGTGTTGCCGTTGAGTTGCGACGGCCCGCGCGGCTTGATGGCCTGCAACCAGACGACTTTTGGCTCGAGCAGCCGCACCCGCAATTCGACCAGGTTCTCGCCGGCGGAAAAGAACTCGCTGCTCATGGCGTCGAGCGGTTTGTTGAACTTCTGTTCCTCCAGCGCCTGCGACAGGAGCACACCGGCGGTGGGCTGGACATTGGGGGGCAATTCGTTGGGCATGGCGCGCTTTTCCGCGCGCGGCACCGTGATCTCCCGGGTCGAGGCTTCGCCCGTTGCAAGATCGATTTGCATGGCCAGCCGCGTGGTCTCGTCCGTGGAGGAAACGACCAGGATGCCGGCCGCCGCCGGGGTGAAACTTTGGAACTGGCCGGCCACCGGAATTGTTTTCAGGATCGCCCCGGACTGCGCCTGGAGCCGCACCACGCGCGTGCCAAGGCAAATCCACAGGCTGTCCTTGTCCTGGAAGACTTGCGGGGCCGGGCCTTCGGTCTCCGCGGAGGGTTTTTCGGAAAGGGCGGTGGACCACAAATCCCTCCCCGCCGCCAGATCGTGCGCGGTGGCGCGGTCAGGATTGACAAGAAGAATAGTGTGGGCGTCCAGGAAGGCCGTGCGCCATGAGGACGGCGCTCCGGGCACTTTGAGCGCAAAGTCCTGGCGCGGTTTAGATCCCACGAACGCAAGCCAGGCCCAGCCGCCCAGAAAAGCGGCCACCAGCAGCGCCGCGGCGCAGGTCAGCCAGACCACCAGGCGCCATTGGCGGCGTTCCTGCGCCAACTGTTGCATCGCGCGGCCGCGGGCCGGGGCCTGTGGAAAAGGAGGCGGCGCGGCAACCGGATCGACCGGGGCGGCAACATGGACGCGCAATTTGGGATTGGCGGTCCTTTCAGACGCCAGGGCTTCGGCGATCAATTGGTTGGCGGCCTCCGTGCCATCGGCCTGGCAAGTCGGGCAATTGACAGCGAAGGGCATCCGGCCTTCGAGCGGCTCGACTTCGAAGGAATACTTGGCGCCGCAGGCGCATTGTACCTTAATGTTCATTGTACCTGAAAGGGCAGGGAAAATGGCGAATTTTGTGAAAGGCTCGCCCTCATCCTAACCTTCTCCCC
>PLGF01000079.1:16344-33500 GCA_003138485.1 Verrucomicrobiales bacterium
AGGGCCGGGGTGAGGGTGGCACGACAAGGATTGATTTGGCCAAAAACAGATTTGCGCCCTTCCGATATTGAGGCGGAATTCTTTCCTGGAAACGGCGTCGTCGGCTTCGCAGTAATTGGCTCCAACGCTTGTCCCAGATCGGACGATTTGCGAAATGATCGGATTTGTCACCGCGTTGGCGGGCAGCTTTCGCGCGAACGCAATAATCGCCTCGCCAAAACAAGCCGTCCGTTCTTCCAAGTCATACTTTGGCTTCGCCGGCGTTGCGGCGCCCGTTAGGATTTCGTCATTAGTCATTCTTTTGTCATTCGTGCTTAGGCATTAGTCATTTTCTCCCTATGGATTCAGAAGCGCCACAGGCTGGACAAACATGAGGTCGCGCGAGGCTTTGGGGGTGCAGGCGGAAATCTCGCCCCCGCGGGAGACCAGGTTCCCGCCCTCGGCATAATGATTGTTTGCCGGTTTTTTTCCGTCGGGGGAAAAAACCTGTTCGCCGCTCCGTTTGGGCGCGGTGTTCACCTGCCAGTCCGAGAGAAGAATATCCGCGGGACTGCCATCGGCTGCGCGGCCCATGTAATAGGCGTAACTAATCCTGCGATTGGCAAATCTCTCGCCTTCGGGCAACTCCGGGTCGTGGCTGCCGGGGCAGATGAACATCTCGGTCACTGTGGTGCTCTTGGGGATGAGCAAGCTCAGGGCGGCGGCGGAGTTGGGCGCGTCTTTGAGGAAGGGGAAGGCTCCGTTGTCAGAATGGTAAATGCTCAGGGCCAGATAAACTTTCTGAAGATTGGTCTGGCATCGGGCAAGGTCGCGGTGGCGGGCCGAGGAATTGAAGCGGCTGGTGCTCATGACGGTCAGGATCAGCAGCAGCGCCAGGACGACCAGCAATTCCACGAGCGAAAACCCCGTCGATGACGTTTTGGCCACCGTATGCACAGGAACAAGGCGGCGTCACTGGGGCGCCACGCTGACTTTGCCTTGCGCCGCGTCATAGACCAGTTTCATGCCGGCGGGCGGGTCTGGAATGTAGGGAAGATATTTTTTCGTCACCAACTCGTTGAGGTCGTTCGGGTAGCGGCCTTCCTGCACGTTGAAGAGGTTGAGATTCTCGTTCAACGAAGTGACATCTATGGTCTTGATCGCCTTTTCCTGGCCTTTTAGCAAGGTGCCCATGTAGCCGTTGGCGGCTGTCGGAGGGGAGGAGGGAGCCGCAAGGGGTGGCGATTTCTTTTCCTTGCCGCAGCCGCAAAGGATCAGGGCGGCGGCAACCACAACCATCGCTTGGCAAATCTTCATGCCCCAAGGGTAAGCGTCTGCGCGGCAGAAATCAATCCGGGGATTTTTTTTCTTGCTGAATATGGAGGGCTGGGCATCGTCCGATGCTTATGCAAAAGACTAGACTTATAGACAGGTTGGCGGGCCGGAGGCGGTTTGGGTTCGCGCTGGCGGCGGGATTGGTGTTTCTGACGGCCGCAGCCAGCCGCGTTCAGGCAGGAAACATTTACGTGCCCAATTACTCCTTTGCCTTGCCGGATATTGGGACCAACTCCCCCTATGCCGCTGCGGTCCTGCAATCCTGGCAACAAACCTCCCAACCGGGCTGGTATAGTCCAGCGGATTTCGATGGCGCGCCGTGGTCGGATTTGGCAGGCACGTTTTACAACGCTCCCGATTTCACCAACAGTACGGAAACCAACACCTCCTATATCGGAAATTGCGTTGGCGACCAGGCGGCGTACCTTCAGGTCGTTCCCCAGGTCGGGATTCTCCAGGTCTTGAGCGCCACTTTTAACGTCGGCAAAACCTACGCGCTGACCGTCGGCCTGATTGGCGGCGGCGGCGGCATGGTGGAAGGTTCCACCTTCCAACTCAGTCTCTACTACCTCGACGCCTCCAGCAACATGGTGACCGTCGCGGCAAGCACGGTGACCAACACGACGGCCATTTTCCCCGCCGACACGAACTTCGTGGATTTTCAGGTGGAAGTTCCCGGCGTCAGAGCCACCGATCCCTGGGCTGGACAGAACATCGGCATCCTACTGCTGGCGACCCCCGATTTCTACGACCCCCCTCAGTGGGGCGGGTATTGGGATGTGGGCAACGTGCGCTTGATCGAAACGACCGCCCTGAACCTGGTCAACCCGGCCATGACGAATGGCCAATTGCAATTCACCGTGCAAAGCGAGCCGGGCGTCGTCTTCCAGATTCTGGCGACGACCAATCTCAGTCTGCCGGCGACCAACTGGACCAGCCTGGGCACGCTTACCAACCTCACGGGGAGCCTGTCCATTGTGGATCAAACCGCGGCGGGCTTGGGACAGCGCTTTTACACCGCGCGCCAGGCGCCGTAGAACGCCGGGGCGCGGGAGTTGAGGTGGGAAGCGCATTTGTATCGGCGGGGCGAGAGGCGTTGACAGGGTGAGGAAATGATGTAGGATTCATCCATGAAAACCGACACGTACCCATTGGCCGTGCCGCCCGATTTGCTTGGAGAAGTGCGGCGGGCGTCCGAGGATTTGGGTTTGTCCATGGCGGACATCATGCGGCAGAGCATGAAACTGGGGTTGCCAAAACTGCGCGACCAGTTGTCCCCCGATCCGCTAAAGAACATCAAACCGTTATCCAGAGCGGAATCCCGCCGCTGTTACCAGCAGCCGAACCGCGAATTTGATGCCTTGGAACATCACCTCGCAGGATTGCCCTCCCCGCCGCCGGAAACGGAATGAAAGCCTGGGACATTTTCAGTTGGCAGGCTCCGGGCTGGCCGGAGCCCCATCCGGCGGTCATTGTGTCACATTCTGACCGGGTGGCGAACAAACCAGAGGTGACGGTGATAATATGCGCCTCTCGGAGGGCCACCCGGCAACCGGAACCCAACGAAGTGATTCTCGACGCGAACGACGGCCTTGCTTGGCCGACGCTGTGCAAATGCGACCTGCTCTACACAATCCAAAAAGCGAATCTGGTGAATCGGCGCGGGGCCGTCAGCGCCGAGCGCAGGAGGCAGATCATCGCGACGATCAATCGGGTCAATGGTTGGATTTGACGCCGCCCAGAATCAGGAAAGTCAACCCTTGTAAAATAGGGCCACACACCCATGTCGTGACGGACGGGCTTTTGTCCTGTCCAATGGGATGTGGACATGAATATGGTCAACGACAGGCGGCTGGGGCGCCCCCCGGCAGTGAGAGCATTCACGCTGGTCGAACTGCTGGTGGTCGTTGCCATTATCGGAATCCTGGCGGCGCTGCTCCTGACGGCTCTGTCGCAAGCCAAGGCTCAATCTCAAAGCACCGCATGCAAGAACCATCTCCGGCAAATGGGGCTGGCCTTGACGATGTATGCCTCAGAAGCGCGCCACTATCCATCGCTCATGGAGCGGTCACAAAACGTTCCCGTCACCGCTGAAAACTGGACATGGGCCGACGCAATCTATCCATATTACGGTCTCCGCTGGACGAACCAGTCCTGGCATTGCCCGCGCTACATCGCACAGGGCGGGATTATCATCCCCAAACTCCCGATGCTGAGTGTATTTACCAGTTATTCCTACAACTACCGCGGCATTGCTGGCGAGGGCCAGGGCGCCACCAACCGCTTGCCTGGAACTCTCGGATTAGGCGCCATCCCGGTGAACGCCGCACCGGAATCCGGAGTGCTGGCGCCGTCCGAAATGTACGCCGTCGCGGATTCGCGGTGGTGTTACTACCACCACTATGTCGAGAGCGGCCTGATGGGAACATGGGACATGTCACCTTGGAAATATGAGTATCATCTGGACAACGGAACCCGCACGGTTATCCATACCGAAACGGCTCCGCCGCACGGGCAAGGGTATAACATGCTCTTCTGCGACGGGCACCTGGCCTTCGTGAAGCGGAGCGACTATTTGTATCCGCCGCGCATCGCGCGCCACTGGAACCGCGACAACCAACCGCATCCGGAGGCTTGGTCTCCCACCATCTACTGGATGGTACAGCAATAGCGCCAGGCTCCTGGTTCCTGTCGCCTGCGGGCTGGCAGCCATTTTGAGCCGGGGGGGCATTGCGGCGTCGGGATTCTCGATTTGAGCGAGGATAAACTTGGGCGGAAATTGTAATCGCCATCAGTTGCTGTTTCCTGTCAGGCTTGGTTCAAAGGCGGCCCCGCCTGGTTGGCGAGGCTTTCCTGGAGCGCAATTAAACAAGAACATTATATGGACACGCCGCCGCTGAACGAAACTGTGCCGCCATCACCTTCCCCAAAAGGGAATGACAAACTCTGGGCGGTTTTGAGCCACCTCTCGTTTTTTCTTGGCGTGCCTTTCATCCTGCCGTTGGTCGTGTATCTTGTCATGAGGAAGGAGTCGGAATATATCGCGGAGAATGCCAGGGAGGCGCTCAATTTTCACATTTCCGTGCTGATTTATGGCGTTTGCTGCATTCCGCTTGTGTTGATCATAATCGGAGTTCCTTTGTTGATCCTCATTGGGGTATCGTCCTTGATATTGGCCGTGGTGGCGGCGGTGGAGGCGTCCGATGGCTTATGCTACCGCTATCCGCTGACTTTGCGGTTGGTTTGAGGGATTTGTCGGCCAACTAATCGCCTTGACAACCGGGCGGGAAGGCGGAAGAATCCGGGGCGCATGACGTTTCTGCCAGTTGTAGAGCGGGAATTGCGGGTGGCGGCGCGGCGGCGCGGAACGTATCGCAGCCGGTTTGCCGCGGCTGTGATCGCGGCGGTGATCGCGGCGTGGGTTTTGTTGAGCGCGGGCGATAACAAGGAGAAGGGGGCGGAGATGCTGGGGTGGCTGTCGGCGCTGCTCTTTTTATACACCGGAATTGTGGGCGTGCAGGCCACCAGCGATTGTCTGAGCGAAGAGAAGCGGGAAGGGACGCTGGGACTGCTGTTTTTGACGGATTTGAAGGGGTACGACGTGGTGATCGGCAAACTGGCCGCGACCTCGGTGAACGTGTTTTACGGGTTGCTGGCGGTGGCGCCGGTGCTGGCAATTCCCCTGCTGCTGGGCGGCGTCACGCCGGCCGAAGTAACGCGCGTGGTTTTGGTGTCGGTCAATCTTTTGTTGTTTTTCCTCGGACTGGGGATGGCGGCGTCGGCGTTCTGCCGGCAGGACCACTGGGCGATGGCGTTGTCAATTGTAGTGGCGGCGGCGCTGCTGGCGGCGTGGCCGCTGGCGACGCAGATGCGGAGGGTCCCGATTGCTGATCCGCGCGCGGCCCTCCTTTCCAGCCCGGCCTACGGCTGCTTCCTGGCCTTCGACACCTCCGGGAACAGGAGACTGCAAACGGATTTTTGGATAAACGCCGCGGTCACGCAATTGTATTTCTGGAGCTTTCTCGCGCTGGCCTGCTGGCGGACGCCCCGTTCCTGGCAGGATGCGGCGGCGGGGAAAGCGGGCGGGCCGATCTGGGGGTGGATGCGAGGAGGGCTGGCGGTAAGTGCGCGGACGCGGGAGCGGTTGCTGGCGGTGGAACCGTTTCTGTGGCGGGCCTCGCGGTCCAGGATGTCACGGGTCTGGGTATGGCTGCCGGTGGTGGCTGGGGGGCTGTTTTGGTTTTGGATGGGGCGATTAGTTGAGAATAACCTCGAGGATTGGGTCGCGTGGGACCTGCTGTGTCTGGTCGGGACGGCGGCAATTCTGAAATGCTGGCTGGCTGTCGCGGCCAGCCGCACACTTTCGGATGACCGGCGCACGGGCGCGCTGGAGCTGCTGTTAAGCACGCCGCTGGCGGAGAAACGGATTGTGCGCGGGCAACTTCTGGCCTTGTGGCGCCAGTTTGCAGCGCCCGTGGGGGCGCTCTTGCTGGCCAACCTTGTCTCGGTGATCGCTGTCTTGCGAAAAATCACGGGCGAAGATCGAGATGCGTTGACCTGGGTGCATTTGTTTGGGGGCGTGTTTCTCGTACTGGACATGCTGGCGTTGAGTTGGGTGGGGATGTGGCTGGGTTTGATCAGCCGCAAAGCGAATCGCGCCGCCATGTTCGCCATTCTGCGGATTTTGGCGCTGCCGTGGGTGGTGTTTATCGCCTGCCTGTCCCTCAATGTCATGTCTGCGACAGGCGGAAGCGCTGATTGGCGCGGCTGGCTAATCTTTGCGAGTGCGCTGTCGCTGGGTTTCGACCTGTTTTTTGCGGTGAGAGCCTGGATGAAACTGTCGAGGCAATTCAGGACTGTCGTGGCCGAGGAGCCCGCGCGCCGCCGCAGCCGGAAGACGCCCTCCTCCGTACCGCAACCGGCCGAGGCGCAATGACTTTCCTGCCCATAGTCCAACGGGAATTGCGCGTGGCGGCCCGCCGCAAGGGAACGTTTGTCATCCGCGCCGCGGTCGCTTTTCTGGGCATTGTAATGGGAGGGTGTCTTCTGGCGGCGTGCGAGTTTGGCGGTTTGCCGGCTCAAAGGGCGGGCGCGGAGATTTTTGGGACGCTGTCCTGGTACACCTGGATGCTGTCACTGCTGGCCGGGGTTTTTTTGGCGTCGGATTGCCTGAGCGAGGAGCGGCGGGAAGGAACGCTTGGATTGTTATTTTTGACTGATTTGAAAGGGTACGACGTTGTCCTGGGCAAGGTCGCGGGGGTGGCGATCAACGCATTCTATGGGTTGCTGGCGGTGCTGCCGGTGTTGAGCCTGTGCATGCTGACAGGCGGGGTGTCGTGGGCGGAGTTCTGGCGGACGTGCCTGGCGCTGGTCAACACGCTGTTTTTCGCAGTGGCGGGGGCGATATGGATGTCGGCCAACTGCCGGTCGGGCTATCGAGCGGTGACGGGATCGATTGCGCTGCTGGTGGCGTTTCTGGCGCTGACCAGCATTGCGGCGGCGCTGGCCACGGTGGCGAGCCGATTTGGGACGGCGCTTTTCTACGCGGGAGCGACCAGCCCGATGGAGGCGTTCAGGGTGGCTGCGGCGGCGGACTACGCGCATCAAGTGGCGGCGTATTGGATTTCGCTCGGGATGTCGCATCTGGCAGGCTGGGTTTTTCTGGGATTGGCGAGTTGGCGGCTGAAGCACTTCGCCGAATCGGCGCAAAGCAGCGGCGTGTGGCAGCGAGCGCTTACGCGGAACATCCTCACGGGAGGAGCAAAGAGGCGGACTGAGTTGTTGGACATCAACCCCGTGCTTTGGTTGCTGGACGATTTCCGGCGGCTACGCTGGGTGGTCTGGGCGCTGGCCCTGGCTGGGGCCGGCGCGCTTATCTTCATTAGTGTCAAATGGCCAACGGAGGCTGTGGTTTCGCGCGTTTTCATGGCCTGGCCGTTTTACTTTCTGCTCAAACTCTTTTTCGGAGTGCAGGCCTGTCGTTTTTTCAGCGAGGCGCGCCGCACCGGAGCGTTGGAACTGCTCTGCTGCACCCCGCTGACCATTCAGGCCATGATTCGGGGCCAATGGCAGGCATTGAGACGGATTTTTCTGTGGCCGGTCGTTGTCCTCGTCGCGGTGCAATTCGTCTGTATGCTCCCGACGGTATTTCCTGATGCCTCCGCGAGAATCAGTTTGGTCGGCAGAGGCCGTGTTTGGTCTTTTAACTTTCTGGATTCGATACAGATGTTCGATGCGATCGTGGACTTTTTCGCGCTGGGCTGGTTCGGGATGTGGAGCGCGCTTTCATTCAAGAAGCCGGGCACAGCGACGGGCCTGACGCTGCTTTGGGTGCTGATTCTCCCGGCGATCCTGTATTGCATTCCCTCGCTGGTGACTAACACGGTGCTCATCATCGTGGGCTACTCGAAACTCCAGCAGTACACACGGCGCGGGCGGCCGGACTGGAAAGGGGCGAGTTTTCCGGCGTGACACCGGCGGCTCATCGTGTAATTTGGCGGCATTGTGACGACTGCGGATGCCGTTGAGATATTGGAAAAGGTTCGTGCCGGAAAGATCGAGGTGACGGATGCGCTGGCCGCATTCCAGGCGCCGCCGGTTTCGGACCTTGGATTTGCACAGGTGGACGCGCATCGCGCGTTGCGCAAGGGTTTTCCCGAGGTCATTTATGGCGGGGGCAAAACGGCCGCGCAGGTGGTCGGCATCGCGGGGAAAATCGCCGAGCGCGAGGGTTGTCTGCTCATTACCCGGCTGAACGTGGAACAGGTCCGCGCTATCAAGAAGAAGTTCAAGAAGGCGCGTTACCACGAGGCCGCCCGCTGCGTCACGCTGGAAATCAAGCCGCTGCCCAAACGGCCCGGCGCCATCGCGGTGGTGTGCGCGGGCACGAGCGATTTGCCGGTGGCCGAAGAGGCGGCCGTCACGGCGGACATCATGGGCAATCACGTCGAGCGGATCTATGACGCGGGAGTGGCGGGTCTGCATCGACTGCTGAACAAACTGGATTTGATTCGGCGCGCCCATGTGGTCATTGCGGTCGCCGGGATGGAAGGGGCGTTGCCCAGCGTGCTGGCCGGGCTGGTGAGCCGTCCGATCATCGCTGTTCCGACCAGCGTCGGCTACGGTGCGAATTTCGCGGGGTTGACGCCGCTGTTGAGCATGCTCAACAGTTGCAGCAGCGGGGTGACGGTGGTGAATATCGACAACGGGTTTGGCGCCGGTTACGCCGCCAGCCAAATCAACGCCCTCAGCGCCGGCGAACCGTAGCCCTCTTTCCAGATGAAAACGATCTATCTCGACATTTTCAGCGGCATCAGCGGCGATATGTTTTTGGGCGCGATGATTGATCTTGGGGTGGGCCTCGAGCCGCTCAAAGCGGAATTGCGGAAGCTTTCCTTGCAGGGCTACCACCTGCACACCACGCGCGTCAAACGCCAGGAAATTGACGCGGTGAAGCTGGATGTTCACTTGGGGGGCGAACACGGGCATGAACATGAGCATGGGCACGAGCACACTCACGAGAATGGGCACGAACACAGCCATGAGCATGAACACGGCCACGAACATGGCCGGACCTATGCGGAAATCGCGCGGCTGATCGCCCAGAGCGGCCTTTCGGAATGGGTCAAGACCAAGGCGACCGCCGTGTTCCATCGGCTGGCGGTGGCGGAGGGCAAGGTTCACGGTCTGCCTCCCGCGGAAGTGCATTTCCACGAAGTGGGCGCGGTGGATTCGATTGTGGATATTGTGGGCGCGTGCGCGGCGCTGGAATTTCTCGGCAAACCGCGCATCCTGGCCGGCGCGGTGGTCGAGGGGACGGGGTGGATCGACTGCGCCCACGGTCGCTTTCCAATCCCGGCGCCCGCGACGCTGGAGGTGCTGGCGGCGCGAGGCGTGCCGATTTCCCAGTGCGACGAGCCGAACGAAATGATCACGCCGACCGGCGCCGCGTTGCTGGCGGAACTGGTCGAATCCTTCGGGCCGATGGAGGGGTTGGTCCCGGAGCGCGTCGGAATCGGAGCTGGGGGAAGGGTGAGCCGCACGCGCCCGAATGTCTTGCGCGCCGTATTGGGAGAAACATCCGCGGTGGGAGGGGCATCAGCGTCCCCCGCACACGATTGGGAAATCGACACCGTCGCGGTCCTGGAAACCAATTTGGACGACGTCAGCGCCGAGATTTTGGGAGATTTCGCGGAGAAGGCGATGGCAGCCGGGGCGCTGGACGTCTCTTGCACGGCGGCGCAAATGAAGAAGGGCCGTCCTGGCGTGCGGCTCAGCGTGCTGTGCGGGGCGGCGGAGGCGGACCGGTTCAGCGAGATGATCTTGCGCCAGACCAGCGCGTTTGGCGTGCGGCGCTGGCTGACGGAGCGGCGCAAGCTCCGGCGCGAGTTCCAATCGGTGAGCACCCCTTTCGGGGATGTCACGCTCAAGATAGGGCGGCTGGACGGCACGATTGTGCAAACGGCGCCGGAATTCGAGTCGTGCAGGAAGCTGGCAGAGAAGGGAAACGTGCCGTTGAAAGCGGTCTATGAAGCGGCGCTGGCGGCGGCGCTGACGCCCAGATGAATCCGCCTGAACTTCAGCCGGCGTCCAGCCTGGCGGTGGTCATTCCCGTTTTCAACGAGGCGGCCACCATCGGCAACGTCGTCAAAGCCGTTGCCGCCCAAAACCTGGTGCGGGAGATCATCATAGTCGATGACGCCTCCAACGACGGAACGTGGGAGGCGCTGCAGGGATTGGCGGCCGCGGAACCGCGCGCGCGGCTTTTCCGCCACGCGGTCAACCGGGGAAAGGGGGCGGCGCTGCGGACCGGGTTTGCGCAAGTCACCGCCCCGCTGGTGATCGTGCAGGACGCGGACCTGGAGTACGACCCGTCTGAATACGCGCTCGTGTGCAATCCGATCCTGACGGGAAAGGCCGACGTGGTCTTTGGCTCGCGCTTTTTGGGAGCGGGTGCGCACCGCGTGTTATACTACTGGCATTCGGTCGGCAACCGTGCTCTGACCCTGTTGTCCAACATGGCTACGGACCTCAACCTCTCGGACATGGAAGTGGGCTACAAGGTGTTCCGCCGGGAGGTGATCAAAAAGATTGTCATCGAGGAGGACCGTTTTGGATTTGAGCCGGAGATCGTGGCCAAAGTGAGCCGGATGAACCTGCGCATTTACGAGGTGCCCATCTCCTACTATGGCCGCACCTACGCCGAGGGGAAAAAGATCGGCTGGCGCGACGGTTTCAGCGCCTTCCGCTGTATCATAAAGTATAATCTTTTGCGGAGATGACCCTGGCCAATTTGCCAGCGCGCTTTGGCTTGAATTGTGGAAGGTTCGGCCCGATGTTGTGGGCATGGACTTTGTCACTGTCTATCGGGCGTTCAGTCCCGGCGACGCCGAACTGGTGCGCTCCCGCCTTGAAGCCAACGATTTCCTGGTCTTCATGAAAAATGAAAACGCCGCCATGAGCATCGACGGCTACTCGATGGCCGTTGGCGGCATCCAGGTGCAGGTTCCCGAAGACCAGGCCGAAAGCGCGCGCGCCTTGATCGAATCCGGCGGCTCGTCGTTCGCGTGAAACCGTCCCGCCTCCTGCGACGGCTCCAGGAACGCCTCCCCGCCGGCCAACTCGAACTCGAACCGGCGGTGCTACGCCAGTACGCCGGTGACAAATGGTTCGCAACGCATCTGCCCGACGCCGTCGCGCTGCCGCGCCGGACCCGGGAAGTCCAGGAGATACTCCGCTTTGCCTCCGCCCATCGCATTCCGGTGACGGCGCGTGGCGCCGGTTACGGCTACGTGGGCGGCTGCGTGCCGCAACGAGGCGGCATCGTGCTCTCGCTGGAGCGGATGAATCGAATCAAGGAAATTGACGCGGGTGATTTCGTGGCGGTCGCCGAAGCGGGGGTCATTCTCCAGCGGCTGCAAGAGGCTGTGGAACGGAAAGGGTTGTATTATCCGCCGGACCCGGCCAGCCGGGCCGATTGCAGCGTGGGCGGCACGGTGGCAACCAACGCGGGCGGGCCGCGGTGCCTCAAATACGGCGTGACGCGCGATTACATCCTGGGCCTGCGCGTCGTGCTGGCGGACGGCCAGGAGGTGGCGCTGGGCGGGCGCACGCACAAGAACAAGTCAGGGTTCGACTTGACACGTTTGATGACAGGCTCGGAGGGCCTGCTCGGAGTGGTGACAGAGGTGACCGTCAAACTCATTCCGCTGCCGCCCTTCCGGGCGTTGCTGGTGGCGGGATTCGATTCCATGAAGGCCGCGGCACAGGCCATCCGCGCGATTTTTCAGCGCGGCTTCCTTCCCAGCGCGCTGGAGGTGGCCGACGAGTTCACTTTGGACGCCGCCCGGCGCCGGACGGGCAGCGGCCGGTTGCACGGCGCGCGGGCGCTGATCATGGTGGAACTGGACGGACAGGAGGGATCGGTGCGGATGGAGGCGCGCAGCCTTGAGAAACTGCTCCGGGAACACGCGCCGGGCTTTGTCGAGCGGGCCTTCGGACGGGAGCGGTGCGAAAAACTGTGGGAATTGCGGCGCGAATTCTCCTACGGGTTGCGCGACACCGGATTGGTCAAGTTGAACCAGGACATCGTCGTCCCGCGGAGCCGGCTGGAGGACCTCTTTGCCTTTACGGCGCGGCTGCAAAAGAAGTATGGCCTGCCGGTGGCGTGTTTCGGCCACGCCGGCGACGGCAACATCCATGTCAACATTATGTACGACAACAATTGGCCGCGGGTGAAGGCGGACACGCGGCGCGCGCTGGACGAATTATTCCGGCAGGTGCTGGCGTGGAAGGGAGTGATAACGGGAGAGCATGGCATCGGGCTGGCCAAAAAGCGCTGGTGGCGCCTGGCCGCCCCGCCGGCCTTGCGGGCCTTGCACCGGCGGATAAAGAAAAGCCTGGACCCAAATGGGATTTTGAATCCAGGCAAGTTCGTTTGAGAGTAAAACACCACCCCGGCCGGCTGCCGCGGCCTCTACAACGCAGATCAAAAAAAAGCGCCGGCCTATTGGCGGTAACCCCCGCCGCCACCGCCGCGCCGCTCTCCACCGCCGCCGCCGCCACCACCACGATAGCCCCCGCCACCACCGCCACCGCCGGGGCGCTCTTCCCGGGGGCGAGCTTCGTTGACAGTGAGCGGGCGGCCCTGGAAGTCCTTTGAATGAAACATCTGAATGGCCTTTTCCGCGTCCTCCTTCGAGCCCATCTCGACGAAGGCGAAGCCGCGTGAACGCCCTGTCATGCGGTCTTGCATAATGTTGACAGACACCACCACGCCCGCTTGCGCGAAATGATCCTGCAAGTCATTTTCCGTCGCGGTGAATGTGAGGTTACCGACGAATAATTTTGCTGACATATTTCTTTACAGTTTACCCATATTTGTCGAACGGCTGCCGTTTAGGGCCTTGCCAAAACCGAACATTCCGCTTTGGGATTAAGCTGAACAGGGGCGAGTGTAATGGAATACCTGCGGGGAAGCAATTGAAAAATGCGCAAAAATTGCGCAGTTACATTACGCCGCCTCTGGACCTAATAAAACAACGAATTCGCCCTTTATGGCCCGCTCACGCAACTCCCCCAGCAGTTGCGCGGGAAGCCCCGCCCGGATTTCCTCGAATTTCTTCGTTAATTCGCGCGCAAGCACCGTCCGCCGCGCAGGATACAACTCAGCCAGCTCCTCCAAGAGCCTGATAATCCGATAGGGTGACTCGTAGAAAACCAGCGTCCCAGGTACCATCCGCAACCCCTCCAATTGCCGCCGGCGCTGTCCGCTTTTATGTGACAAAAACCCAACGAAATGAAACTCATCGGTGGGCAATCCGCTGGCGGTCAGGGCCGCCACGAGGGCGCATGGCCCCGGCACGGCTTCCACCCGCAAGCCGGCCGCCAGCGCCGCCGCCGCCACCCGCGCCCCCGGATCGCTGATCCCCGGAGTGCCCGCGTCCGTCACCAGCGCCACCTTCTCCCCGCGGCGCAACCGCTCCAGAATCTCCTCACTGCGGCGGGCTTCATTGAATTGAAAGTAGCTCAGAAGCGGCTTGGAGATGCCGAAATGCTCAAGCAACCTCCCGGAATGGCGCGTGTCTTCCGCCGCCACCACGTCGCACTCCTTGAGCACGCGCAAGGCCCGCAAGGTAATATCCTCCAGGTTCCCAATAGGCGTGGCCACCAGGTAAAGCGTCCCGGCCCTCAACGGCGGCAATGGCGTCTGGTTTGTGTCCATCATCCCCGCCAGCCTTGCGCAACGGCCCGCAAAATTCAAGCGGCGCTTGATTGGCTCGACAGCCCCGGTTTTTCCTGAAAAAATCCCCCCATGAAACAATCTGTCGTTGTGCTTGATTTGGAGGGCGTCCTGGTCCCCGAAATTTGGATCGCGGTGGCCGAGAAAACCAAAATCCCCGAACTGCGCCGCACCACCCGCGACGAACCCGATTACGACAAACTCATGCGCGGCCGCGTCAAAATACTCGACCAGCATGGATTGAAGCTGGCCGCCATTCAGGAAGTCATCGGCGACTTGCGCCCGCTGCCCGGCGCGCTGGATTTCCTGCGCCAATTGCGCTCGCTCACCCAGGTGATCATCCTGTCCGACACGTTCGAGGAATTCGCCAAGCCGGTCATGCGGCAACTGGAATGGCCCACCATCTTCTGTAATCGTCTCCTGATCGAACAGGGCCGCGTTGCCGGCTACAAGTTGCGCCAGGATCAGCCCAAACGCGGCGCCGTCGCAGCCCTCAGAAGCATGAATTACTTCGTCATCGCCGCCGGCGATTCCTTCAACGACACGGCGATGCTGGCGGAGGCGCACGTCGGTTTTCTATTTCATGCGCCCGAACCGATCAAAAGGCAATTCCCCCAGTTTGCGGCTTTCGAGGAATACGGCGATTTGATGGGGGCGATGAAGAGAGTCATGGACTAATCTTCCTGCTTCATGTCCCGGGCGATCAGGTCATGGACCGCCTGGCGCACTTCCTTGCCTTCGTAGAGCATGGCATGGACCTCGTCGATGATCGGAGTGCCCACTCCAAGCTTCCGGGCCAACTGATAGGCGGCGCGCGCCGTCGGGCAGCCTTCGGCCACCGAACGCGTGCTTGCCAGGATCGAAGCGACCTTCTCGCCCCGGCCGACGCGCTCGCCAAAGGCACGATTGCG
The DNA here is from genome assembly GCA_003138485.1 of Verrucomicrobiales bacterium. Taxonomy (GTDB): domain Bacteria; phylum Verrucomicrobiota; class Verrucomicrobiia; order Limisphaerales; family Palsa-1400; genus PLGF01. Next base: position 30,811 of record PLGF01000079.1, read on the forward strand.
GCTAAGGCGCGAGTAACACGTCACCACCAGATCGCCCAGTCCGCTCAAGCCGGAGAAGGTCTCCGCGTTGGCGCCGCAGGCCACCCCCAGGCGCCGCATCTCGACGAGGCCCCGCGTAATCAAGCCCGCCTTGGCATTGTCGCCAAACCCCAGTCCGTCCCCCACGCCGGCAGCCAGAGCCACCACATTTTTGACAGCGCCGCCCAATTCGACGCCCAGGACATCCTGGCTGCTATAAACGCGAAAGGACGGCCGATGAAAGAGAGCCTGCACCTGACGCGCGATTTCCGGGTCCCGGTGCGCCGCGACCACCGCCGCCGGGGTATCCCGCGCCACCTCCATCGCCAGGCTCGGGCCGGACAGCACCGCCACCGTCGCCTTGGGCATCGTCTGCGCCAGGATGCCCGACATGGTCAGGCCGCTCTCGTATTCAATTCCCTTGGTCACACTGACGGCCACGCCCTGGAACGAGGAAATACGGCGGGTAACCCCGCGGAAAAATCCCGACGGCACCGCAATGACCGCCCAGGCCGACCCCTCCACCGCCTGCTCCAAGACAGGCTCGACGCGGAGATCCCGCGAGACAGCCACGCCCGGCAGAAACAGTTCATTGCGTCCGGTTTCCTTTATTTGCTCCAGGAGCGCGGGTTCATGCGCCCAAAGCGTGACGGCATGGCCGTTCTGGCACAGCAAATTGGCCAGCGCCGTGCCCCAGGCCCCCGCACCGATAACGGTTACTTTCATGTCTTGTTCTTAATGAATCGATTCTCCGTCCCATTGAAGAGACGGCGCACGTTTGCCTTGTGCTTATAGATGGCCAGCAGGCTCAACGCCGTCATCACCGCCGTCATCGTCAGGCTGCCATTCCAAAACCAGACTGCGAACGGCAGAACCAACGCGGCCGCAAGCGACGCCAGCGAAACATACCGGCTCACCGCAAAAACCACTCCCCAAAGCGCCAGCGCGGTCAGACAGGCCGCTGGCGCCCAGGCCAGAACCACCCCGCCGGTGGTCGCGATGCCTTTGCCGCCCTTGAACCCCAGCCAGCAATTGTAATTATGCCCCAGTATCGACGCCACGCCGGCGACCAGCGCAAGCGCCTCCCGCGACGGGCCGTGTGGGGCGGAAAAAAGCCCAAGCGCCACCACCGGCGCCCAGCGCGCCGCCGCGAACCCCTTGAACGCATCGACCGTCAGCACCGCGATTCCCGCCCCGGCCCCCAGCACCCGGAACACGTTGGTCGCGCCGATGTTCCGGCTGCCCTGCTCGCGCACGTCGATGCCTCGCGCCTTCCCCGCCAGAAAGCCGGCGGGCGTCGATCCCGCCAGATAGGAGACGATCACCACAAAAATATAAATGCCGCATTCCACGTTGTTTTCAGTCCTTTTCCGTCTCCGTCAGGTTGGAGAATGCGCGGGCAGTTTAAAAGCGGAAATGACAAGAACTTTTTTGCCCGCAGACCACGCAGAAGATCGAAAAACAACGCAAACGGGAAAGGCGCGGCGAAGAAAATCTCCTTTCCCGTGGCCGTCTCACAAACTGCATTAATGGGATTGTGCCGGGGAATGACCAAGCGCGTCTTGCCGTTGGTCATGATAACAGGTCCGCTCTGGCGCCCGACGCGAAAACCGAGCTTTTCAAAAACGCGTATTGCGTCCTGTTGGCGGATTCCCGGAATCTTGGGCACAACGCGTCAGACCGTGACGAGTTCCGAGGCGACTTCTTCATGTTCTTGCGCGGCCTCGCGCCGGATGTCTTCTTCCGCGACCTCCAGCCACAGTTGAATGGCCTCCCGGATGTTGCTCAAGGCTTCTTCACGGGTCTTGCCTTGGCTCCAGCAGCCGGGCAGGGCGGGGCAGCCGATGGCAAAGCCTTCATCCGATGACAATACCAATGGGTGACCCCGTTCCCATGGTTCCGGCTGGACTCTTTACCACGGATTTCACGGATGGACACGGATGGGAAAGCAGATCTTTCTTTATCCGTGTTATCCGTGAAATCCGCGGTTAAACGTTTTCCTCTGCGCCTCCTTCAAAACCCCTTTGGCTGCGGCTGGCCGCGCCGGGTCTTTCGCGCTTTTTCGCGGCTATTCCTCTGGCCTCGCAGCAGCCTATGCAACGGACTTGGCAGCAAAATCATACGGAAGTTGTTTTCACGACAGGCCCGCCTCTTGTGTATCTATTCCAAACATATCTCAAAGCCGCGACCAAAAAGGTTTGAACAGAAGGAAACGAAGGCAACGAAGATGGAAAGCCGCTCTGGAAAATCTTGTCGGAAATGCGCTATTCTTTCTTCGTGATCTTCGTTTCCTTTTGTAGAAAATCCCAACGGTCCACCCAGCGAATATGCGTCAAACTGTAAAAGTGCAAATATCAAGGACTGCCACTTGCCCAGCCCGAAACCCGCGTCAACCGAAATGTTAAATGTGGATTCTGCTGAAAAACCTCAAATGCTCAAAAAGCAACAGTTGAAAACACCACCCAATCAGTCCAGTCACTCCAAAAAGATCGCGCACAATCGATCCTGGAGAGTTCTCTACTTGACTGCATTTCACGGATTTTTAGTGATTTTTCAAAACATGGGGTTTTTTCAGCAGAATCAACATTTAACATTTCGCCTGACGCCGGTTGCGGGCTGGCTCGCGGGCATCGTCACGGTCTATTACGTTTTGACGCTCATTTTCTGGGTGG
>PLGF01000108.1 GCA_003138485.1 Verrucomicrobiales bacterium
CCCCACTGTCTGAATTGCAGGCGAAAGGATGCGGAAGAACGCCTGGCCGGAATCGGCGGAAAGGGGAGGGCTGAAGGACAGGCTTCCGTTTGCATTGGTTGAGACGGGCAGATTGGCCGGGATCCAGTCAACAAGATTTGTGCTGGTTTGAATGACGAACCTGGGGATGTCCCCCGCGGTGAGGGGGCTTCCATCGGGATCATCGAAGGAAATGGAAAGGGAGTTGGTTTGCGCGGGCGAAATCGTCATCAGCTCCGGCGCCACGACGCGCAGTTGGGCTTGGTTTGAGGAGGCCCCCGTCCACACGGTCGAAACAACAACCGAATAAACGCCCGAGTCGGCGCGATGAACATTGGTCAGGGAAAGGGACGTGCCCATTTCACCGGGGCGGTTCGTTCCATTCTTGAACCACTGGCAGTTGAATACGCTGACAACGATTGCAGTGGGAGGCTCAATACCAATTCCGTGCGTTATGATAAACTCTCCCCCTCCACTCCGGAGACCACTGCCATCGGTGACGGTAAATTGGACGTTTGTGCCAGCCTCCACCGTGAGGTTGGTGACGTTGAGCGCCGCTTCGAAAACGTAGGGCGGGCCGGCGTTCGACATGCTGAGGGACGACGCGATCAAGACAGCCCCGGCCTGCAGATCCAGCAGTGCGGACTCGCACGATCCCCCCGTGAGCACCAACGGCCCGCCAGAGTTGAGCGTCAGCTTGGGCACCCCGGCAGCGGTGCCTAAAGGAAACTGAATAATGGCGCCGGAGCCAAGTTGTATGCTCTGCGCCGCGGAAACCGTGATGTTCCCGATTTGAGGCGTCGTCTGCCCATAAACCATTTCAGGCAAAGTGATTGCCATGAGGCCGCCGCCCGGAATGTCATCGGTAAGATAGGCCAGATTCGTCTGCGCATTCATGTAAGGCTTCTGCAGCAGCGACTCCCCGCTGCAACCGGAGCCGACATTGACGTTTCCATTGAGCGACTCCACAACGACATTTCCGCCATCATAGGAAGCGATGGGAGAGCCGCTGACATCCACGTCCCCGGCGGCCGTTACATTGATATTGCCGCTCCACAGACTGGCGATGCCCAGGCAACGTTCATTGCCAAAGGACGGGACCAGCGTCGAGCCGACGTTGACGCTGCCGCCGCTCGTGACGTTTATGTTCCCCCCGAACTGAGACTCGATGGCCGAGGCGAGCAGATTAAGGTTTCCGCCCAGCGAGATGTCAATGTCCGCGCCGCGGGAAGTATAGGGCGCCAGCGCGGGATAACCGGCAATCCCCAACGAAACCACGCCGCCCGAATCCCCCAAGTCCAGAGACGCCGCGTTGATTCGGAAGGTCCCGGGGCCGGCCACGTTGTAACCCGACGCAGTGCCGGTTGAGCTGGATTGGCTTTGGGTGTAGATTTGCTCAATGTTCGTTGCGGGAACAAAGGGGGTCGTCATGGCGAGAAAAGCCTGCTCCGCGGCGGATGACATTGTCCCCTCATACAGCAAGTTTCCCGTCGTGGCATCGTAAACGAACTGGTTCTGCTGGTTCACAAGAGCGGGAATCAGATTGGGATTTGCAATGGTATTGGTGCCCGATTCGATGGTCGGTTCCGATACCGCGTCGAGCGCGTCGAAATCGGGCGTCTGCCCGGACGGCAGCGTGACAATGACGAAAGGGCTGTGATCCAGGATTTCGCCACCAGCCGAAACGATGCTGGTATTGGTCGGAAAAAAATTCTCGATGGTCGCGCCGGAGTCAATGATGTTGTTCGCGGCATTCATCTCGACAGGTTTCGGGGAGTAAAGAGTAAAATCGGAAACCGAGCCGCTGATATTGATCAGCGCCGCGTTCGTGTCGTCCAAATGCAGCAGGGCATTGACAAGGGAGTCAGTGGGAGTGAAGCAGGCCGGGTTGACCCACTGGACTCTTGTGCTGTCGGAAATGCATATTGAATTGCCCGTTGCGCTTCCAGAAAGGTTGCCGCCGCCGGTGGTTGTCAATTCAAGCGTTCCCTGCGGGGACGGGAACAAGCTGAGGTTTTGCTCCAGCGCAATGCCGCCGGCGCCGGCCTCGATTGTCAAACTGGGTGGAAAAACAAGCCCTTCATTGGCCCCGCTGATGCGCGGCAGTGCAAAGCCTGTGATGGTCACGCCATTGCCGGCGTCCAACACCACCGAGGCGAACGGGTCGTAATTGAATAAATACTCAGAGGGCGGGAAACTGTTGAAAACGCCATTTGGGTTGCGCGCCTCTTGCAGAAAAATGTTGTTCGTCGCGTCCACCACCCATTCGCCTGCGATCAGACTCAAAGCCAAGTTTTGGGCGGTGGTTCCCGCGTTGGCGCATGTGATTGTCCCAACGCCGTTGGCCAGAACGTAATGCCCCGTCACATTGCCGCCCGCCGTCAGGGTCACATTGCCAGGAGTCGGCCCGAACGAACCGCTGCCGTATTCTGCCGTGCTTCCCAGCAGGGTGCCCTCAGCCAGCGGCGCTGTGATGTCTCCTCCGGCCTGTATGGTAACGTCCCCGCCGCTGGCGGTGCTGATGCCGCCCAAGCCGGGGTTCACAGTATAACCCGAAGTCCCGAAAATGTATCCCGCCGTGCTGCTGCCGCAATTGACGTTTCCAGAAACCGCCTGGACGTTCACATCGCCGCCAGTTTTGGTCACAATCCCCCCACTCCCAACAGTGACATTCTCTCCCGCAACGACGGTGATGCTCCCGGCGGCGGTCTTGATCCCGGCGTTTCCTTCCAGCGTGACAGTACCCACGCCAGAGGAGACCCCATTGCCATCATAACCCGCTTCGAGCGCCACCGACCAATTGCCGGCGTCCTGGATCATCGAACCATTGTTCAATAGAACGTTGCCCCCGGCCTCCAAGGTCAGTTGCCCGCTGGTTTTGCCCGTGCTCGCGCTCAAATTCCAAGTCGTGTTGCCATTCAGCGTGATGTTCCCGGTAGCTTCCAACAGGATCGCGGCGTTGATATTCTGAAACGCGCTCTCCACATTCACATTCACCGAGCCGGAACTGTTGGTGGCCATGATCACGCCGTTGGTGCCCGCCGATATCGTGCCGGACGTTCCCAGCACGATGTTCTCCGGGTCGAGTGCGAACAACCCCTCGCTCCAGCCAGGCCGCGCCCCGGCGTCGATGTGCGAATTCAAGGACAGGACCCCCGGGGCGCTGACCTCCACGTTCCCGCCGTTGCCGCCATTGGCCCCGCCTGCCGCCGTGATTCGGCTCCCCGCGCCGTCGCTGAACGTGCCGCCGGATTTGATGACAATTCTGCCCCCGTCGCCGGGGTCGCTGTCATCACCGCTGGCTTGGATGAGCGAAGTGCCGGCCAATTGGATGTTTTCCGACGCGAGCAATTCGATGGTTCCGCGCTGATGGCCCGCGGAATTGGCCTGGATCAACCCGCTTTGGCCGATGTCCCGCGCTTGCAAAAGGACTGTGCCGCCGCCGGCAACGATGCGCCCGTGATTCTCCACCGCGCCGTTGAGCGCGGTGGAACCGACGCCGGCCAGGAACGAAAGCGACCAGCCCGGCCCCGCCGAGATGGTGACTCCATCCGGAACCACGATATTGTTTCCCGCTTGAACGGAGAGATGGCCGTTGGAAGCGCCCGGCGGAAGCGCCGGCAGACGCAAGGAGCCGCCGGAAAAGGTGATGTTGCCGGAGGCCTGGAGCCGAATGTCGCTCTGGCCTTCAAAGGCGGAGAACGAGTTGACCGTCATGTCGGCGCCCAAAGTGGCGCGCGGCGCGGCGGCGAGGAAGACAAAAGCCCCGAAAATGAGATTCTGGATCAGACGCATCTTGTGTATCTTGATAGTTGTTTCCATAAATTCTGGGCGGCCGGACTAGGCGGCCAGACCTGCATGGTCACCATTCATTCAAGTGAATTCTAGCGGGTTCGTTTGCCCGCTGCTTCTGGAATTCAGACATCGGCGAGCGGTTTTAGGACATGGCAAACCGAAGCCGGAATTCTTCCCGCAAAACACGCAGAATGACGCAGAAGAGATATTCTTTTTTCAATCGTTTCTGCGTCATTCCGCGTGTTCTGCGGGCCTTATTTCTGGAGCAGCGACCGGCCCTTGCACCTTCTGTTGCAACTGCTCCAGCAAACGCTCGTCCGCCAGCGAGACAAAAAGACCGCGCTCCTTCATAACCGACAACTGCGTGTATGCCTTTCGCAACCACTGGCCGGAGCTTCCATCGCCGGCTGCTTCCAAAACGCTAGCCATTTTCCAGTAACTCACCCAAAGGTCCCTTTGCCACTGGGCATTGCTTGGGTCCTGCCCCGCCAGGCGCTTGCAAACTTCCAGAACTCGGTGGTAGACCGCCAGAGCTCCAGCCAAATCCCCTTGCGCCAGTTGCGCGTCGCCCAGCTTGCTGTGGTTCACCAGCAGGTCTCCCTGCCAATGGGCGTTGTATGGGTCATGCTGTGCTAGGCGCTCACATATTTCCACAGCCTTGCGGAACGACGCCAGCGCCCCGGTCAAATCCCCTTGTGCCAGTTGCACGTTACCCAGCTTGCCGTGGCTCAAACTCAGGTCCCTCTGCCACTGCGCATTGATCGGGTCCTGCCGCGCCAGTCGCTCGCTAATTTCCATAGCTTTGCGGAACGACGCCAGCGCCCCAGCCCAATCCCCTTGCGTCAGTTGCACGTTACCCAGCTTGCCGTGGTTCACATTCAGGTCCCTCTGCCACTCGTCGTTGCTCGGATCCTGCCGTGCTAGGCGTTCGCTGATTTCCATAGCTTTGCGGAACGACGCCAGCGCCCCAGCCAAATCCCCTTGTGACCGTTGCACGTCACCCAGCCTGCTGTGGCTCACACTCAGTTCCCGCTGCCACTCGGCATTTCTTGGGTCGTCCCATACCATGCGCTCGCTGATTTCCAGACCATTACGGAACGACGCCATCGAACGCGATAGATCACCGGCGGCCAACCAAGCGTGGCCCTGTGTGGTAAGTGCCCAAAACTCTCCCTGTGAATCTCCGGCCAACCGACAGACCTTAATCGCCTGTTCCATGAGTTGCTCCGCGCGGGCAGGCATGCCCAGCCGGGCCGCGTGGCCAGCCGCTTCAACTAGCCATTCCGTGTGGATTTCACCGAGGTGCGCGTCTCCCGTGTCAATGACCGCAATTCTGTCTTCCAGTTCCTTAAGGCGTGCTTGCCGCATCTCTGGTGTCAGCGCGGTGGCGTGGTGATCGCCGAAATCCTTCCGATCCAGGGCGGCTTCAATGTCCGTTGAGGCTTCCGCCGGAAACAAAGCGGTGCCGCTGCGCCAATCCAGGAAATCAGGCGCGTACTGGGCCAGCAGGGGCAGCAGAAAATCGCTCGTCCAAAGGATCACCGGAACGGGTGCTTCCTGCGGCCAAGCCTCGCGTCCGAGGTTCAGTCCCTGAAGGATCGGCTGGCTCTGGTCAGGTCCGCTCTGATCGGTTCTTTGGCGCACGACTTGTTCCAGCCCGTCAAGCATAAGAGCGTCTGGCGAGACCGGATTTTTGCCACCGCCTGGCCGCAACGCGGCCTTGGCTGCGGCGAGAACGCTGGTCGTGTCGGAGTTCAACGTGGCTTGCGCCCAATGCCAGCCGGGCAGCGATTTTTTCAGGGCCTGCATCGCCGCTTCCCGTTGGGAGGGCTGATTACAAACGGCAATGAAAAGCGAAAAACCAGCGCCCTTGGCGTGGGACAAGGCGCGGCGAAGGTCCGCCAACGATTGCAAGGTGGTAGTCGAATCAGTATTGACTGGTTCGGTCGGGACCTGGGCCGGAAGGGGGTCGCTAGCTGCGGCGGCCTTCATGCAATTGTGGCAGCAGTTGGATAACCGGGTTCAGGCAATAGAATTGCTCGCCGTTCCTATATTCGAAAACATAGAGCCAGAGCAGCATCCCCTGGCGGACATGGTCCGGCATTTCCGGCGGGAATCCAATCGCCGGCTCTTGGAACCCGCGAAGCCAAGGCCAGAATTCCCCCGGAATGTCGCGGCCCAGGCTTTGGGCATAATCCTTGATGGCGCTTCGCACGGCTGCTTGCGTCAGCGGCAGGCTATTAACTTTTCCGATCGCGGCGCGGACGAACATCAACAGGTGGCGCGGGTGTCCGCCCGTCATCCGGCAGAGCAGTTCAACCGTCTTATCGTTGTCAAAAACAGCGTCCATCTCCAGGCTCGCCGCTTGGACGCGCTTTTCGAGAAGGTTCTTCATGGCCTGCAAGCCGTCGCTTGCCGGGGCGATGGCGGCGGCATCGTCCCAGCCGGCAATTTTTGGCGCTGCCTTGGCGGCTGGCGCGGGGCAGGGATGCAGTCGAACCATTGGAACGGGCACACGTCCCGCAGGTCATCCCACCAACTTTCCATTTTGGACGACACTTTGTCGAACCCGGGGACTTCGGATTCCCGCATTGCGGCCTGGACTTCGCCCGCCAGGAGAACGAGCAAATCGATGACCTCGATATCGGTTTGATCGAGGCGCTCGGTGATGTCAGTGTAAAATACAAAAAAGGGGGGCGGGTCCGCCGGGTTCTCAAGAATGCTCTTGAGCCGATATAGCTCGGTGCTCTTGCCCACGCCGCGATGGCCCGTGAAAAGGAGGTATTCCGGTTTGACAGGATCGGAGCGTTTGACGGCCGCGGCCATTTCGAGGGCGACCCGCGCCCCGCGGGCCGCGTCGCAGTTCTCGTAGCGCGGGTTTTCCGGCGACGTTAGCGGTTCGTCCGGGCGGCACTGCTGAAACAGGCGGCTGAGGTCGTCATTGTTCATGCCGAATTATTAAACCACTTTTCAGTGTGCGTCGCAAGACGGGATTTTTCTCCCTGTCTCCAAGCCTCCGCGATCGGGCGCAAGAATGCAACTCCGCGAAGATTGATAACCACGGAATTCCAATAACCAACCGTGTGGAACATCATTCGAAAGGAAAGTGTACTTTCATTTATTGTGTACAGCCTCCGGCACCCTTTTCGTTTTGATCCGCCGGGCGGATGGCAGGAGGGCGGGAACTGTGATTCAATGGCGCCATGAGAAACGGTAAAATTGCCGCTCTGCCGGAGAGCGTGGTTGACGAACTGAACGAGCGTCTGGGAAATGGGGAGGTGGGTGAGACGCTGCTGAAATGGCTGAACGGCCTTCCCGAAGTGCGGGAGACGCTCAAGGAGATTTTCGACGGCGCGGAGATCAACAAGCAAAACCTGAGCGCCTGGCGGATGGGCGGGTTCCAGGAGTGGCGCAATCGCCGGGAACTGCGCGAACAGGCGTTGGAGCTTTGCGACACATGCAGCGAAATGGACGAGGCCATGGATACGCTCTTGCTGGCGGGCAATCTGGCGACGGTGCTGGCCGCGCGCTACGCGGGTCTGCTCAATGGCTGGGATGGCAGGCCGGACGCGGAGTTTGAGGAGAAATTGAGGGTGTTGCGGGGGCTTGCGCGTGATGTGGCGCTGATCGAGAAGACGATGCACTCGGCCAACCGTGACAAGAGGGAGCACTATCAACGGCTGGACGCTGAGGACCAACAGGAATTCAAGGAGATGAAGAACAAGACGCTGGCGCCAATCTGGGCGGAACTTGAAAAGGATCCGCTGGCGAAGATAATCGGGGGCGGCGAGTTCGGCAAGAAGGTGGCGGACATCATCACGAGCGTGCGGCACGACTTGCCGCTGCCCGACTGGGCCAAAAAGAGCCAGGACAGTCAAGGTCAGTCAAGGCCAGTCAAGGCTGATACTGAAGTTTGACGCCAGAATTCTGGCCTGTCCGTTCAGGCGTTGCCCGGTTCCAGCAGGGTGACAACTTCCTCGGCGAAGAGATTGGGGAAAAGGCGGACAGGGCCGCTGGAATTGAAGGCGGCGCTGCGAACGGGTGCGACTCCCATTTGCCGGGAGAATTCGCGGAAATCAAGGGTGGACAGGAAATGCAGGTTCGTCGTGCGGAACCAGGCTTGGGGGAGGGATTTGGTGACGGGAGCGCGTCCGCGAAATAGTATTTGCAGACGGACGCGGTAATGGGCGAAGTTCGTGTAGGCGATGATCACGCGGCGCCCGACGCGAAAGGCTTCGCGGACGATCTGGTCCGGCGCGACCAATTCCTGAAACGTGCCGAGCAGCAGCGCATAGTCAAAGGACTGGTCGCCGTACTGATCCAGGCCCTCGGCGATATTGCCTTGATGCACGACCAACCCGCGCTGGATGCAGCGGGAGACAAGGTCCGGGTCTTTCTCGACGCCCTCGGCCATGAGATGTCTGGCGCGCACGGCCCGCTCCAGAAAGGCGCCGTCGCCGGTGCCCAGGTCGAGCACGCGGGCGCCTTCGGGTACCCAATCGAGAACAGTTTCGTAAATTCCAGGATGCATCGCTCAACTTGCCTGACTAGCCCGCCGCTGGGGCTTCCTTGGCAGTATCGGCAGAGCGGAGCTCATGATCAAGGTAATGACGCACAACCTGTGCGAATTCCGGGTTCTCGATAAGGAACGAATCGTGCCCGTAAAGGGTTTCAAGGTTGATATACGTCGCAGCCACGCGGCAGCGCTTGAGCCAGCGAACCAGCGCCTGCGACTGAGCCGGGGGATACAGCCAGTCGGAGGCGAAAGAGATGACCAGGAAGCGCGCTTTGAGGCGGCTCAGGACCTCTTCGGGCGGTTGGCCGTCAAACAAATCGAACTGGTCGAGCGCCTTGGTCAAATAGAGATAGGAATTGGGATCGAACCGGCGGACGAAACTTTCCCCTTGATGGTGAAGATAACTTTCCACGGCGAAGAGCGCCGCTTCGTCGGCGGCGGCAGGGACGCGGGGTTGCAAGGAGCGTCCGAACTTCCGGGTCATGGCATACTCGCTGAGGTAGGTGACATGACCGACCATTCGCGCCACGGCGAGGCCGTGGGTGGGGCGGCAATCCGGAGTGTAATTGCCACCGTTCCAATTCGGATCGGTGATGATGGCGCGGCGTCCGATTTCGTTGAAGGCGATCTGCATCGCGCTGTGGGAGGCGCAGGTGGCAATCGGAATGCAGACGCGGACGCGCTCCGGAAACTGGACAGCCCAGGAGAGCGCCTGCATGCCGCCCATCGAGCCGCCGACGACCGCCAGAAGGCGCGAAATGCCCAGGTGTTCGATCAGTTTCGCCTGCACCGCAACCATGTCGGCAACGGTGACGGGTGGGAAGTCGGTGCCGTAAGGCTTGCCGGTGTCCGGGCGTGGGGAGAGGGGGCCGGTCGTCCCGTCGCAGCCGCCGAGGACGTTGGAACAGATGACGAAGAACTTGTCGGTGTCAATCGCCTTGCCGGGGCCGACGTGGTAGTCCCACCAGCCCGGCCGCCCGGTGTCCGGGTGAAGACCCGCCACATGGGCGTTGCCCGACAAGGCGTGGCCGACGAGGATGGCGTTGTCGCGCCGCGGGGAGAGGCGGCCCAGAGTTTGATAGGAGACAACGACCTGATCGAACTTGAAGCCAGACTGGGTTTGGAGTCCGGGCAGCGTGACCGATTGGATGGGCGTCACGCCCAAGAGCGATTGATAGCCGGCGATCTTCTGATCTTGAAGATCGCCCTGGACGATGCCTGCGGGCGTTTCCGTGGCGGAAGCGTCGGATTGATGTGCTGCTGACACAGTCTATTTGGCGGCGCGCAGTGCCTGGTCAATGTCCGCCTTGATGTCTTCGACATCCTCGAGACCGATAGAGAGGCGGATGTAGTCTTGCGTGACGCCGGTTTCGGCCTGTTCCTCCGGGGTGAGTTGCTGGTGGGTGGTGGAAGCCGGATGAATGACCAGCGACTTGGCGTCGCCGATGTTGGCCAGGTGCGAGAGCAGCTTGACCGAATTGATGAACTTCTTGCCCGCCTCCAAGCCGCCCTTGATGCCGAAGCCGACGAGGCCGCCGAAGCCGTGCTTGAGGTATTTGGAGGCGATTTTGTAGCTGGGGTCGTCGGGCAAACCCGGATAGACGACCCAGTTGACCAAAGGATGTGATTTGAGCCACTTGGCGATTTCCAGGGCGTTGGCCGAATGCTGATGTTGACGCAGGGGCAAAGTCTCCAGGCCGAGAAGGAATTCGTGAGCGTTGAAGGGGCTTAGGGCCGCCCCGATGTCGCGCAAAAGCGTCACGCGAATCTTGATGATGAACGCGACGTTGCCCATGCCGGGAACGTTGCTCAATGCGTCCCAATAGACCAAGCCGTGATAGCTGGGGTCCGGCTCGGTGAACTCCGGGAATTTGCCGTTGTTCCATTTGAACTTGCCGGCATCGACAATGACGCCCCCGATGCTGGTGCCGTGCCCGCCGATGTATTTGGTCGCCGATGTGGCCAGGATGTCCACGCCGTAATCAATGGGCCGCACCAGGCCAATTCCGACGGTGTTGTCCACGACGAGCGGGATGCCGGCGTCGTGGGCGATTTTGGCCAGGACTTCGAAATCGGGCACGTCAAGTTTGGGGTTGCCGACGGTCTCGGCGTAAAGGGCGCGGGTCTTGGGGGTGATGGCGTTGCGAAAGGCGTCCGGACTGCGGGAGTCCACGAACTTCACCGTGCGGCCCAGCTTGGGCAGAGTGTGGTGAAAGAGCTGGTAAGTGCCGCCGTAAAGGTTGTTGGCCGAAACGATTTCATCGCCCAGCCGGGTGATGGCCAGCAGCGAATAAGTGATGGCGGATTGACCGGAGGCGACGGCCAGTGCGCCGGTCCCGCCTTCGATGGCCGCGACACGCTGCTCGAAGACATCGTTGGTGGGATTCATCAGGCGCGTGTAAATGTTGCCGAATTCCTTCAAGGCGAAGAGGTTCGCGGCGTGCTCGGTGCTTTTGAAGACGTAGGAAGTCGTCTGGTAAATCGGCACGGCGCGGGCGCCGGTCGTCGGGTCGGGAACTTGTCCGGCGTGAAGCGCCAGGGTGCTGAGTCGCGGAGTTGAATTGCTCATATATTAAACTGGGATTGAGATTGGAGATTGAAATGGTGGGAGTTGCCGGGGGCTGGGACGCTTGGCATGCACGGCCGTGTCCGAAGGAGGAACGCGACGAACACAAATCGTCTTTCAGCCCCCAGCATTATCTGGAATAGGCTTAGAACTCGTATTTGGTCGTGATGCCCCATACGCCGTCTGCCTGGTGATTTAACACATTGCCAAAGTAGCCATAACCGGCTGCGATTGTGAAGTGATTATTTATCACGTAGGCGGCATCGAGTGTCGCCCAGTCGCCTTCCCGCCCCACCGGAGTGCCCCCGCCGGCATTGATGGCCCGATAATTGCGCGGCTGTTCCTTGTACTCCGCCGCGACGGCGAGTTTGCCGGTGATGAAGACCACCACGTTGCCTTCAAAGACGACGCTGTAACTGTGGGTGAACCCGCCCAGGCCGTCCCAGACGGCTTCGGTGGCGCGTCCACCCAGTTCGAGCAGGACTGGCCGCGGCAGTTGGGTGAACATCTTCGAGGCGTAAAGGGTGTAATCAACCCCTTGTTTGCGCGAGAGGCCGGCCTGGCCCAACAAATCCGCACCCGCGCCCGATTCGACTTCATCTCTGACTTCCTTGATGCCGTCGTTGTATTTGTAATGCGCGCCGGCCGTGACGGCGGGGAGCCATTTTTGGTCGAATTCGCCTTCCGTCAGAAGTTGCAGGCGGGCGTTGAAGTTGTGGAGTTGAACTTCGTCGGCGTGATAATTGGCAAGGCCGATGTTTCTCAAATCCAGCGGCAAATCACCCAAACTGAGGTGATCCCAGCCGTAACCCAGCTCCAGCCGCTTGAAAGGAGCTTCGGTCAGGGTCAGCGCCTCCAGATCGACATCGTGGCCAAGGTTGATATAAGCAAAGCCCAGGGCGGGGAGGCCGACGGCTTGGCCGTCTCGCGGCGGATTCACTATGTAAGCCGAAAGGGTGGAGAAAATGCCGCCGTTGCCTTCGATCTGATGAAGCGGAAGCGGCGCCCCTTTGGTGTCCGCCGGGGCTTGGGCGGCGGGTTGGGCATCGTCCGCCCTGACGGGCAGGGCGGGCGCGGCGGCCACCGCCAGCGTCAGCCAGAAAGCGGGCGAACGCAGCACGGGGGTTTTAGGAGGTGGAACGAATTGGATGGGATTTTTCTTTGTCATGTTTCATTGAGTGTTGGCAGCAAGCCGCCGGTCGTCCGGCCAGCCTGCCGCCGGGTTTCTATTGGTTGAGTTTTCCGTCAAGGGTATGGCGGGTTGAAATCTGTCGAACCGTTTGCGGCGGTCTAAGTTGAAACTTGTTTGCGGGCTTCCTCGGCCAGGGCGGTGCTGAGGTAACGTTCGCCGGTGCTGCACCCGATGGTCACGATCAATTTGCCCTTGTTTTCCGGCAGTTTGGCGACTTGCAGCGCCGCCCACACGTTGGCCCCTGTGGAAATCCCGGCCAGGATTCCTTCCTCAAGCGCCAGACGGCGCGCAACGGCAATGGCGTCCTCGTTGCTCACCGTGACGACGTCATCGACTATGGCGAGGTTGAGGTTCTTGGGCACGAAACCCGCGCCTGTGCCCTGGATTTTGTGCGGGCCGGGTTTGACGGGCTGTCCGGCGCGGGTTTGGGTGATGACCGGGGAATCCTTCGGTTCGACGGCAATGGCGCGGAAGCTCTTTTTGTGCGACTTGATCACCTCGGCGATGCCGGTGATCGTTCCGCCGGTGCCGACAGCGGAAACGATGATGTCCGCTTTCCCGTTGGTGTCGGACCAAATCTCTTTGGCGGTCGTCTGGCGGTGGATTTCGGGATTGGCCGGGTTGTTGAACTGCTGGGGAATCCAGGAGTCGGGGATTTCCCTGTTCAGGTCTTCGGCTTTCTTGATCGCGCCCTTCATTCCGTCCTGGGCCGGGGTCAGGACCAGTTTGGCGCCAAGCAATGCCAGCAATGTGCGCCGCTCCAGACTCATGCTTTCGGGCATGGTGAGAATCAGTTTGTAACCCTTTGCCGCGGCGACGAATGCCAGCGCAATGCCCGTGTTGCCGGAAGTCGCTTCGATGATGGTCGTTGTGGGTTTCAGGATGCCGTCGCGCTCGGCGGCGGCGATCATGGCATAACCGATGCGGTCTTTGACGCTGCCGAGTGGATTGAAGAATTCGCCCTTCAAGGCAATGGTGGCATCGACGCCGGAGGCGATGCGGTTGAGTTTAATGAGCGGGGTGCGCCCCACCGTGCTGATGACGTCAGGATAGATAGGCATAAGCTTCTTTTTTTCAAATTGCCAAACTTTATTGTTTAACAATGTATCTCTATTGCCATAGTATAGATTAAATGTCAACGGAAATCTTTTCTCCTGTTTTTGGCATTATCCAACCATGAATTGGGGTCCTATTTGACAGTCGTCCCGGTCTTTGCTGGAAAGAGGGCCTGGCGCATTCCGGGCAGCGGTTGCTCGGTTTTGGGGTCCCAGTAATTAAAGCCGGATTTCCAGTCCCAAATCGCCCAGCCGATGCCCGCCTCGTCCAGACCCTGGCGGAAGGCGGCGTAAAAGTGGGCGCGCGATTCCTGGTCCGCCTTGGTGTAGGCCCCGAATTCGCCGAAGTGAACCGGGCGTCCATATTTCTCCGACCACGCTTTGGCCGTGTGAATCTTGGGGAGAAAAGCCCGCGGGCTGGAGGGATTGCGCTCGGAAGGCAGCGTGTTGTATTGCTGGATGCGGTCCAGCACCCGTGGCTGCAAGGCGAGGCCGGGATCGGGCTGGAGCGGAGTTGTGGGCGGACCGGGGAAGATGATGCCCGTGACGCGCAGGTCCGGTCCGGTCCAACTGGCGCCTTGATGGGTAAACATCATAGGCTCGTAACAATGCAAGGTCACGATGAGGTTGTGATCGTCATCGGGCAGGCGGAGGTTGGCCAATTGATCGGGCGAATTCCACTGGCCCGGCCCGACAAATATGGTTCGGCGGGGATTGCTCGCCCGGATTTGGCGGATAGTCTCGGCGTATATGGGATTGAGCCGGACGGTCGTGGCGGCGCCGTTTGGCTCGTTGAGCAACTCGAAGGCGACGCCGGGCGGCGCATCGGCATAGTGCGCGGCGATTTGCCGCCAGATGGCCTCGAACCAGACGGTGTCGCCAACGGGATTGGTGTTGAACTCGTGAAAATCATGAAAGTCAATCATCACGTTCAATCCCAGGGCCGTCGCGTTGGTCACCATTTGATCCGCCTTGGCAAAGATTTCGTCCGATAATTTGAACTCGGGCGCCGGCCCCGTGTAACGATGCCACGCGACCGGCAGGCGGACATGGTCAAAGCCTTCGGCGCGAATGCGCTGCAAATCGAGGACCGTGTGAGGCGTGTCCCAGTGCTCGCCGGGGGGCACCTCCAGGTAATTGGCAATGTTCGCGCCCCGCATAAATCCCCTGGCCGCCAGATGCGCCGGCGTGTTGCGGTCCGCGATGGGTTTCATGGCCGGCAACTCGTTTTGCGCCGCCGCCGTCAAGGCCAGCAGAGACAGTAGGCCGGCCCGGTAAATCATTCTCATGCGGAGATTATAGCGCCCCTTCCTGATGGCAGGCAATGATTCTTAATCTCAAGATCGGACACGCCGTCCAAAAAAAGGCGAATTTTTCCTTGACGTTACTACTAGGGTAGTATTACCTCGGTAATGTCATGGCGAAATCCAAAGTTTATCGGCTCGGCGATTTGCAGCTCAAAATCATGAAACTCCTCTGGCAGCGGGCGGACTCGGAGGCGGCGGTGGCCGAAGTCCACCAGGCCCTCTCCGGGGAGGGCGAGTGGGCTTACACTACCATCGCCACCATGCTGCGCAAAATGGAGGCGCGCGGACTGGTCCGCCACCGCCTCCACGACCGGAAATTCCTCTATCGCCCGGCGGTCCGGGCCGAGGAGGTAACGCGCAAAATCTCGACTCATTTCATTGATCGCCTCTTCGAAGGGAGCCTGGGGGACATGATCGCGCACTTGTTGACGACGCGGCAGATCAGCCGGGAGGAGTTGGTCCGGTTGGAGACGCTGATTGCCGAAAGGAAAAAGAAACTATGAGCTTCCCGAATAACATATTCTGGACCCAGCTGCTGGTCACGGTGGGCGTTGAGGTTTGCTGCCTGGCGGCGCTCGGTTTCGTAGCGCAACGCCTCTTGCGCCCCGCCGCCTGGCAGCGGGCCGTCTGGCAGTTGACCGTGATTTGCCTGCTGCTCTCGCCTGCCTCGGAGTGGACCGGATTCGGACGCGGCGCGGCCGGATTCCTCTTTGGCCACAAGCGGGCGGCGGAAAGCGCGCCGGCTGTTGGCTTCACGGTGGTCCGGTCCGAGGGCGCGGACGGCCCTGCGGCAGCGTTCATCAAAGGTCCAGTGGCGGCGTCGCGGCCGCCGGTGTGGTGGCCAGGGTGGATTTGGCTGGCGGGAGCGACCGTTGTTCTGGGACGGATGGCGGCGGCCCAGATTCTCTTGCTGGCGTTGCGTTTGCGCCGGGGAAGAATTGCCAACTGCTCCTTGCGGGAACGGGTGGCGCGGGTGGCAAGATCAGTCGGGCTGCGGCGGACGGTGGTTTTATTTCGGATGCCCCAATCGATCAGTCCGATGGCCTTTGGGATACTGCGGCCGGGCATAGGGTTGCCGCCTGAGTTCGAGTCGAAATTCAGCGCGGCGGAACAGGAGGCGGTGCTGGCGCATGAATTGGCGCATTTGGCGGCGATGGACCCGCTCTGGTTTTTGCTGGCTGATTTGGCCACCGCTCTTCTGTGGTGGCATCCGCTGGCGTGGTGGGCGCGGCGGTCGCTGCACGGCGCGGCGGAACTGGCGGCGGACGAAGCGACCGCGCTGCTGCCCGACGGCCCCGGCGCGCTGGCCAAATGCCTGGTCAGCCTGGGAAAGGAAATGACGGCGGCGCACGGCTGGGGCTGGGTGGGAATCAACGGCGGCTTCCGTTCGACCTTGGGAAAGCGAGTGGAGCGACTGACGCGGATGTCCGGCGGCGCGAGACGGCCATTGGGGGGTTGGATGGGCGCGGCGGCAATGATTGCGGCGGCGATTCTCATTGTGCCTGCCATCGTGCTGTTGTTTGGAGCATTGCAATCGGCCCGGGGGCAGCAGGAGGACGGCTGGCGGGGCCAATTGCGGGCTTCCTGGAATACCTCGCCTGGCGCGCTGCTCCTGCTGGCGGCGGCGGATGACACAGAAAAGGAGAAGCTGCAAATCGCCACCCCGCCATTGTCGAATGACACGTCTTCGATACTTCAGTCGAACGACATGGGGAAACAGAAACTGACCATTGCCGTCCGAGTCCAGAACGCAAAGCTTCTTTACGAAATGGGGAAGTATGACGAGGCGGAAGCGATTTTGGTTCAAGTCTGGAAAGAGGATCCCTCCAACCGGACGGCACCCTATTACCTGGATATGATCAAGGAAGCCCGGTATTTGCACCAGGCGCGCAAACAGGTTGATAAGCCCGTTCCGGCCCCGCAGGATGACCCGTCGGTCCTATATTCCAAGGTGTTCAAGGTGGACGTACGTGCCATTGGACAAGCTCTGAAGGAATTCGATCGTACCAACCTCGATTCTGACATCTCGAGTGACGACGTCAATGATTCGTCTCTGGATTTCGGTAATAACGCTTCGGGTGGTCCCCAGGTCCCGACTAATTATGTGACGACAGTCCCCGGTCTCCTCACAACGCATAACCTGTTGAGGCGGTATTTTGCGGCAGCCGGCGCCAACCTGAATGAAGCCGGCAATATCCTCGGCTTCAACGACCGCCTCGGACAGATCATTGTGCGGGCGACAGCACAGGATTTGGAAATCATTCAGGGAGCAATCGAGACCCTGAATCAGGTCCCGCCGCAAGTGCTCATTGAGACCAAATTTGTCGAATTGTCGCAGGAGGACAGCCGCGGTTTTGGTGTTAACTTGTTTCTGGGCAGCACATTGACGAATAACGCCGCCAGTGGATCGCAGGGAGGGACTGCTCCGTCGTTTCAAGGTCCAGGCGCGACCGCCAATCCCAGCGGAATGTTCCCAGCATCAGGCATCCCCACGCCCGGCACGACAACTTCCACCCCAGGCCGTGGCGCCAATGCCTCCTCGGCGTCGAATAACCTTATAGCCAGCGGGCTGCGCAACACCAACGGATTGGGCATGCAAGAGATGCTTGTAAAGAATTGGATCGGCATTCTGCCGGACCCTCAATTTCGCCTGGTCATAAATGCCATCGAGCATCAGACCGGCGCGGATATTCTGTCCGCTCCCGGGGTCACAACTCTGAGCGGCCGGCAGACGCACATCAGTTCCACGAACGCGAGCGGGGATGGGCCTTCACTCAATGTTCTTGCCAAGGTCAGCGCGGACGGATACTCCATTCACATTACGGCAATGCCGAGTATCAAGGCGGGCAGCCAGATCTGGCATGCCAGCGCTCGCCAGAACATTTGGGACGGCCAAACACTGGTGATTGGCGAAGTGATTACCAACCAACCCCCTGGAGTAAACAAGGTACGGGTAGTTTTCGTCACCGTGACAATAATTGATCCGGCGGGCAACCGCGTGCATACCGACGCGGATATGCCGTTCGCAAAGTCGTCGGCGCCGCCGCAATGAGCGCGTTTGAGAGAGGTGAAGGGGCAGCGATCGCCACTTGAATATCTGGCGCGAATCAGGCATCTTTTCTGCATGTCAATTATGACCATCGAATTGGACTCAGATGCCGTGAAGAAGCTTGAATCGGCCAGATTGAGTCCACGGGAGACTTACTCGGATGTCGTCCGACGCGCTGAATTTCCGCTGAAACCTTCGCTGGCGCGCGACTTGCTGGAGGATTTCAAATTGCGCGCCGGTTCATCACCCTTGACAGAAGAAGCTCTGGATCACCTGTCCGAAGCCCAGGCCAATCCATCCCGCAGCCCCTCGCATTGGGGGTGAGCATCGATGCTCTTCGATACGACATTTCTAATTGATTACGAGCGGGAGATTAAACGCAATCGGCTTGGCCCCGTTCACTCATTTCTGACGCAGCACGCCAACGCGCCTCTATATGTCAGCACTATTAGTGTGGGCGAGTTTGCGGAAGGATTCAGCGCGGATCAAGAGGAGGATTGCTGGATGTGTTTGCGTCGCTACAGCATCCTGGGCATCGACCGTGAAATTGCCTGGCGTGCGGGCCAACTTTCCCGACAACTGCGGGCCGGAGGCCAAACCATGGGCGATAACGATTTTTGGATCGCGGCGACGGCCTTGCATCATGGATTGGCGGTTGTCACAGCAAATATCCAGCACTTTCAACGAATTGGCGGCTAGAGGTAATTTCGTATTGAATCACGGCGCGGGAACGAACGGCGGCTCCACAATCCTCGCGGGAATTGCACCGGCGGGCGTCTGCACGAGCAGGGGGGCGCCCGGTTGTCCGGCTTCGCGCCGGATGTAGCCCAGGGCAATCACGGCTTGCAATGCGGGCGAGCGCACCGTGCTGGTGATGTAGCCGGCTTCCTTGTCCCCGGAGAAAATTTTCGCGCCTTTGGCAGGCAATTCGCTCATGTCGCCGTCCAGGCGCAAGCCGCGCAACGACTTGGCCACCTGCCCGTAAGTCCGAATGCGCGCGATCACTTCCTGCCCGATATAACAGCCTTTCGAGTAACTGATGGCGCGCGCGTCCAGCGCTTCCGGCGCGAGGTTCGTCTCGTCCATGTCCGCGCCGAAACGGGGCGCGCCCGCCTCGATTCGCGCCGTTTCCAGAGCCTGCCATCCGCACCACCGCGCGCCGGCCGCCAGCAATTGCGCGGACGTCTCCCGCAGGGCGGCGGCGGGAACGAAAATGTCGAAACCCGGCCGGCCGGCGCGCGCCTGATGGGTCACATATATTTCTCCGGGGGCGGCGATGGGCGCTTTGGCCGCGGCCATCGCTTCCCGCGGCGCGTCCAGGCCCGGCGCCCATAGGGCAAGCACCGCCGCCGCCTCAAGCCCTTGCACACTCAGAAGCCCGTAGTCCGGGGCGACATCGATGACTTGCGCATCGTCGGCGATGATGAATTTTCCCAGGCGCCGCGCCACCCGCTCGGAGAGGCCCGGCTCGAAATCGAGCAACATTTCATTTTCGAGACGGTAAATGTTGAGGTCGCTCTCCATTTTGCCCTTGGCGGAAACCAGCGCGGCGTAACAGCCCTCGCCCGGTTTCAAGTCCTTCACATTATTGGTGACCTGGCCGTTAAGAAATTTTTGGGCGTCAGCCCCCGTGAGGCACAAGCGCCCGCGAAAACTCAAATCCAGTATCGCCGCCCCTTCGCGCAGAGTCCGGTATTCGGCCAGCCAATCGCCATAATGCGCCGCCGCCTCCTGGCCGTTGATGTCAATGAAAGTGGCCCCGGCGGCTCGATGTAATTCATGCAAGGGAAGCGGAGTCATAAACTCGCCGCCAATCTACAAAAAACCGAATGACATTGCAAATCCGCGGCTCATGCGCGTTAATCGGGGGGCAACGATGAAATCAATGACCGGATACGGACGGGGCGAGACCTCGCAACGCGGCTTTAAAGTCACGGTGGAGCTCAGTTCCGTCAACCGCAAACAGACCGAAATCGCCGTCAATTTGCCCCGCGAATTGGAGGTCTTGGAAGCGCAAATTCGCGACGAGATCAACCGCCGCGTGGCGCGCGGACGGCTGACGGTGCGGCTGTCGGTTCACGCCGCCAAGGGCGCCGCCCATATGCGAATCGACGGCGCGCTGGCCAGGACCTACGCCAGGGAATTGCGCGCCCTTGCCAAGTCCCTGCGTTTGCCCGACCCCGTCACTCTGGACATGCTGGCGCGCGCCCCCGGCGTGCTGCGGCCGGAAGAGGAGATGACCGAGGCGGTGGACCTTTGGCCGGCGGCGAAAAAGGCGCTGGACGCCGCCCTGGACGTTCTGCTGCAAATGAGAAAGCGCGAGGGCGGGTTTTTGGCGCGGGATTTGAAGGCGCGCGTCGCGGTCCTGCGGGCCGGCGTGGCGCGGGTGCGGGACCTGGCGCCCAAAGTGGCCGAGCGCTACCGCGAACAATTGCTGGCCCGGATCAAGGCGGCCGGCCTGGAGGCGCCGGGCCTGGACGATGAGCGGCTTGTCAAGGAGATATTTTATTTCGCCGACCGCTCGGACGTTTCCGAGGAGCTGACGCGCCTGCACAGCCACTTTCAACAATTTGACGACTGCGTCAAATCCGCCGAGCCGGTGGGGCGGACGCTGGATTTCCTGGCGCAGGAGATCAACCGCGAAATCAACACGCTCGGCTCCAAGGCCAACGACAGCGTCATCTCCCGGGAGGTGGTGTTGCTCAAGGCCGAGTTGGAAAAATTTCGAGAGCAGGTCCAGAACGTCGAATGAGCGCGCCGCCGCCAGAGCATGAGCTTATCGGCGTCACGCCGTTGTTGATCGTCATTTCCGCGCCTTCCGGCGGGGGCAAGACGACCCTTTGCCAGCAATTGCTGGCCGTGCACCCGGAAATGACCCGCGCCGTCACCTGCACGACGCGCCCGCCCCGGCGCGGGGAGATGGACGGGCGGGACTACTATTTTCTGGACGACGCGGATTTTTCAAAGCGCGTGCAGGCCGGGGATTTCCTGGAGCACGCGCAGGTGCATGGCCTCAGCTACGGCACACCCAAGACCGAGGTGCTCAACACGCTGCGCGGGGGAAAGGACGTTTTGCTCAACATCGACGTTCAAGGCGCCGCCACGATCTGCTCCCGCGCGGCGGCGGACGCCGATCTGCGGCAGGCGCTGGTCACGGTCTTTCTGACGCCCTCCACGGTGGCCCTCCTGGAGACGCGCCTGCGCCGCCGCGGCACCGATTCCCCGGCGCAACTGGAAAAGCGCCTGGGCGTGGCCCGACACGAAATCGCGCAGTGGCGGCATTTTCAGTATCTGATCATCAGTACGACGATCTCGGAGGATTTGCGCCGGATGGAGGCGGTCATCGAGGCGGAGCGGATGCGCTCCTGCCGCTCCAAGTTCACCGTCCAGGATTGAGTGCCGTTTCTTTCCCGGCAACCCCAAAGTGATAGGCCGGCTCGAAGATCAATTGCCTGTCTCCCGCCATGAACCAGAGTTTCAGTGTGCCGTGGTCGTTATCCACCGGGGCGACCGTGACATCGACGTGGCGGCTTTTGCCGCCCTTGCCGCTCGTCGTGGCGGTCCCGATGATGGCGGCGGCATTGCCCTGGCCGATCCTGGCCGATGACTCATCAGAGACGATTATGGCCAGACGCCCCTTTTCGCTTTTGAAGAAGAGGGGAGACACCTTGATCTTGTAATCGCCCGAGTAACCGCCGTCCGTCCGTTTGAGCGCGCCGATGATCAGAACGACTTTGCCCGCCGTCACCGGCATGGAACTAGGCTCGACGATGAGGAGGCGATTGGCTCCGGGGGAGTTGGTCGAACCGGAAGCCGCGCGCAGGCCGCCCCAACAGGCCGCGAGCAGCGCCAGAACAATCATGATGCGTCTCATCCAATGGCAGTATGAGGCCGCCGGCGTCGTTTGGCTATGGGGTGAACACCCCATAGCGAACAGCGTGGCGGTAGTTTAATTTGCAATGTGTCGATGAGCGAATACCGAAGAGAAACGGAGTTTTTGCGCCGGTGTATTCTTTACGACGCAAGCGCCGGGCGGCGGGAGCTTCAAGCCGAGATCATTCGCATTGAGCGCGCCAGGCGCTGTGTGCATCGCGCCGCGTGGCTGATGGCTGTTCTGACCGCGCTCGCTTTGGCTTTCATCAGCTATCCGGCCATAATGCTGACAAATTTCCCCTACAGCGCGCCGCGATTCATCGTGAATCTTGTTTGCGCTCTGGGCATGGGCTCCCTCATCAGCCTCCTGATATACTTGGCCATGGGGATGGTCTATCGCAGGAGGCTGGACCAGCGGCGGCGGGAATGTTGTCAGATGGTCACCAGGCTCCTGGAGGACCGGCTGGGCAAGCCCTTTGTCACGCCCGTTCGACTCAGTCAAGAAAACAGCGTCGGCCAGAGCGACAATGGCGCCTCGCAGATCGCCGTCCAAACCGACGATTCCCCGTTAATGATTTAATTGACTCCTATTCCGCCGCAATCGCCGGACAAGAGCGCATAACCGACCGCGCGATCATGATTTCCTCGTCCGTGCGAATGACGCGGACGGTAACCCGGCTGGCATCGGATGAAATCACGGCGGCATTGGCGGCGTTGCGAGCGGAGTTGAGTTCAACGCCGAGAAACCCAAGCCCGTCGCAGACGCGGGCGCGAATGGAGGGGCAGTTTTCACCGATGCCTCCGGCGAAAACAATCGTTTCCAACCCGCCCAGCGCCGCGGCGAACGAGCCGATCCACTTCTTCGCCTGATAACAAAAAAGCTCCACCGCTTCCGCCGCCCGCGCGTCGCCGGCTTGCTTTGCAAGCAGGTCCCGCATGTCCGGGCTGATGTCCGACACACCGAGAAGCCCCGACTTGTGATTGACCATTTCGTAAAACTGTTTTGTGGACATCTGCTCGGTGCGCGCCAGAAAGGGCGCCAAGCCGGGGTCCAAATCGCCTGACCGCGTGCTCATCACAAGACCGCCCGTCGGGGTAAACCCCATGCTGGTGTCAATACTTTTTCCGTCGAGCACGGCGGCCATGCTCGCACCGTTGCCCAGATGGGCCAGAATGACGCGGCCTTTGGACGCCGCCGTGTCGCCCAGCCGGGCGAGTTCTTCCATGAGATAGGCATAGGACAAGCCGTGGAAGCCATATCGCTGAATCCCCTTGGCGTCGAAGCGCCGCGGGATGGGCAGGAGCTTGGCCACGCGCGGCATGGTCTGGTGAAAGGCCGTGTCAAAACAGGCGACCTGGCACATTTCCGGATGGCGCCGGCGGAATGTCTCGATCAGTTCGATCTCGCGAGGCAGATGATCGGGATCGTTCGGGCTGATGCGATGGAGTTCATCCAGCAATGCCTGGGTGACCACCTCGGGAGCGGTGTGTCGCATCCCATGGACCACCCGGTGTCCCACCCCGCGGACCGAATCGAATCCCTCCTGTCCTTGCAGCCAGTCGAACAGAGAATTCGCGGCCGATTTGTGGTCGGTGGCCGCAAGCCCGCGGCTGTTCTGCTGATGGCCGTCCGCGTCAACGAACGTGAGGTTTGTCCCGCTCAGGCCAATGCGGTCAATCTGCCCGTGCAGCCCTCGCTTGAGCGGTTGGACGGCCTGGTAAAGCGCGAACTTGATGCTTGAGGAGCCGCCGTTGATGGTCAGGATGCTAGGACTGGCTGGCGGCATGGACGGCTCCTCGGTCATTCTGAAATGCGGCGGCTAGGCCTCTCGAATGGTGGCGGCGAGGGTTTGCTTGAATTGGGCGACGAGGTTTTCGTGCGCCGCGTTGACCTCGGCGTCGGTCAACGTGCGCCCGGAGTTGCGGTAGGTGAAGGCGTAAGCCATGCTTTTGCAACCTTCGGGTACATTTTGACCCCGGAACACGTCGAAAAGTTCCGTCAGTTCCAGGTTCTGCGGCTTGGTTTGCTTGATGACGTTGAGCACGGCCTCGTGCGTCGTGGCTTCCGGCACGAGCATCGCGACGTCGCGGCGGATAGGCGGATAAGCGGGCAGTGGCTTGAACGATTTGGCGGGATTGGCTCGCGCCAGGACCGTGTCGAAGTTCAATTCGGCCAGGTACACCGGGTCGCGCAAGTCGTAACGCTTCTGCAAGGCGGGCGAAAGACGGCCCAGTTCTCCTAGGGGCAGCTTGCCCAGTTGGATCGCAGCGGATTCCAGGAAGAGCGGTCCGCCCGCCTCGCGGCGCGTCCAGGAAATGCCGCGGAAACCGAAGTTGGCCAGGAATTCCTCCAAGATTCCTTTCAAATCGTAAATGTCACACTTGATATCGCGCTCGGCTCCGCTCCAAAAGGCGGGCTGGCGGCGGCCGGTCAATGCGATGCCCATGCGCCGCTCTTCCCTGAATTTGCCCGCCGCGGGCGCGAAGACGCGGCCGATTTCGAAGAGCGCGGTGTCGGTGTTCTTATGACTGGCGTTGTGGCGCAGAGCTTCCAGCAGGCCGGGCAGGAGGCTGGGGCGCAACGCGTTCATGTCGCCGCTCAAGGGGTTTTGCAGTGTCGCCGGCGGGGCGGCTTCCGCGCCCAAGCTGGCCGCGGCGCTGGAAATGAGCGTCTGCCCCTGCGCTTCCAGCAGGCCCAAGCCGGCCAGAAGGCGCCGGGCTTCGGCGATTTGGTCATGCACCGCGTCGAAGGCGTTGGCGCCCAGCGCGCCGCGGGGCGGGGTGGCCGGAATTTTGTCCACGCCGTAAAGCCGTCCGATTTCCTCGATCAAGTCCGCCTCGCGCTTCAGGTCAACACGAAAGGTCGGGACGCGGAAGGCGGGAGCGGCCGGATCGGAGCACTCCAGGCCGAGGCGCTGGAGGAATTGGATTTGCGCGGCGGCGGGAACGTCCACGCCAAGCAAGGCATTGGTTTTGTCGCAGCGGAGCCGGATTTCCTTCGGGGCGGCGGGAGCGGGATAGGCGTCGATGAGCGGCTCGTGCAATCGGCCGCCGGCGGTCTCAAGAATGAGCAGGGCGGCCCGGCGGCTGGCGCGCTCGCACGCTCCGACGTCCGCCCCGCGCTCGTAGCGGTAGGAGGAGTCGGTGCGCAACTCCAATTTCTTGGACGTGGCGCGGATATTTTGGGGCTTAAAGCAGGCGCTTTCCAGCAGGACATCGACGGTGTCCGGGTTGATCTCGCTATTCTGGCCGCCCATGATCCCGGCCAGGGCAAGCCCTTTGGATTCATCGGCGATCAACAGCATCTGCGCGTCGAGCACGCGCTCTTTGCCGTCGAGTGTGACAAATTTTTCTCCGGCGGCGGCGCGGCGGACGACGATGGACGGGAGATTGCGCGATCCGGCGGGAACGCCGAGCAAATGGAAATCGAAGGCGTGCAACGGATGGCCCGTTTCGAGCATGACGAAATTGGTGACATCGACCACGTTGTTGATGGAGCGCAACCCGGTCTTTTCCAGAGCGGAGCGGAGCCACGCCGGGCTGGGGCCGATCTTGACGCCGCGGATGACGCGGGCGGTGTAGCGCGGGCAAAGTTCGGGTTCCTCAATGCGCACGGCCAGCAGCTTTTCCGCCGGTTCGCCGGCCAGGCTCGCCGGTGGGATCTGGATTTCGGGCAGCAGCAACGGGTTGCCCGTCAGGGCGCTGATTTCCCGCGCGATGCCGATGAGGCTGTTCCAGTCAGGCCGATTGGGTGTGATTTCCAGGTCATACAGAACGTCGCCCGCGGGACGCCCCAGGAATTCGGCGAAGGGCTGTCCGACCTTGGCGTCTTGGGGAAGGATGAGCAGGCCCTCGATATTGTCGGGCAGTCCCAGTTCCTGAGGCGAACAAAGCATGCCGTGGGATTCGCAGCCGCGGATTTTGCCGGCTTTGATGGTGACGGGCGGCTGGCCGGGTTTGGCCGGAAGGGTTTGACCTGGCAGGATCAAAGGCGCCTTGTCGCCGGCCTTGAAATTCTGCGCGCCGCAGACGATCTGGCGCTCGGCGCGGCCGTCGAAGACGCGGCAGAGGGAAAGCTTGTCGGCGTTGGGATGCTTGTCGCGGGTAAGAATCTGCGCGACGACGATGCCGTCAAACTCTCCGCCCAGCTTTTGCATCCCTTCCATCTCGAGGCCGAGGAGGGTGAGGCGTCCGGCCAATTCCTCCGGTGTCCAGGGCACATTGACGTATTGCGCGAGCCAGTTAAAAGTGATCTTCATCTTGTCAGACAATCAAAACGCCCCGCGGGCGGCGCGGACGCCGCCCATCGAAATGGGCGCGTGAATCAGAATCGTTTCAGGAAGGTTCCAGCGTTCCGTAAGTGATGGCCGGGACCTCTTTGCCCTCGCCGGTGGTGATTTTGCGAGTCTTCTCGTCGAAGAAGCAAACGATGTTTTCGCGATTGGACATCTCTGCCAGGGCAATGACCGTTTGCGCGCGGATGGCCAGATCGACGTTGGCGTTGGGCTGCTTGTTGGCGCGGATGCTGTCAAACCAGTCTTTTTCGTGGGCGCCGAAGTCTTCCGCCGGGGTGAGGCCCTCGAATTTTGCCAGGTCGATATCTTCGGCAAAGGGTTTCTCCGGCGTGAGTTGGATGCGCTCGCCGCTACTGCCAATTTCCAGCGACGCCTCATGGCCGTATATGACAAACCCCGGACTGCGGGCGTTGACGGTGCTGGACACAATGAGGATGGTCATGCCACTGGGGAACTCGGCCAGAAGCTCGACCTGTTCGGGAATGTCCCGCTCCACCGTGCCGGCAACCGTCTTGTCGGCATGGACATTTTTGGTTCCCAGACTGGCCACTCGCGAGGGAAATTCGGGCTTTCCGGTTGCGAGCATCAACGGCAGCAGGCGGTGGGGCACCAGATCGCCCAGCAACCCGGCGCAATAGGGATAGTACTTGCGCCACCGGATATAGGCCTCGGGGTTGAAAGGCTTCTTGTCATGCACCGGCTCCTGCCACTTGTCCCAATCGTAGTCTTTGGCGTCCGCGGCCCAGGCGGGCACGGGAATATTATATTCACCCTCCTTGCTGTTGCGGCAGTAATAGCCTTGCGCCCAAACCGGGGTGCCAATCTTGCCGGCCAGGATCAACTCGGCCGCCTTGTGCCACGCCGCCGCCGTGCAGCCCTGGGAGCCGACTTGCAATATCTTGCCCGTCGATTTCACCTTGTCATAGACTGCGAACGCCTCCGGCAGATAGCGGGTCATCGGCTTTTCCACATACACATGCTTGCCGGCGTCGAGGGCGGCGAGCGTCGTCTTGCAGTGCCAGTGATCGTTGGTGGCGATGGTGACGGCGTCAATGTCCTTTCGCTCCAGCAACTTCTCGTAATCCTTGTAAAGAACGCAGGCGTCGCCGATGGCGCTTTTGGCGTCCTGCTGGCGGTGCGCGGAAAGGTCACAGGCGGCCACCTGGACGATGTTGTTGGCGACGGCGTTCTGCTTTTGCAGGTTGACGTGGAGCATCCCCTGGTTGCCCGTGCCGATGTAGGCGACTTGGAGGCGGTTATTGGCCCCGACCACGCTGCCCGGAGAGGGGGCCTGGTTCTGGCCATAAACGGGCGTTTTGAAGATGCTGCTGGTGGCCACGACGGCGGTGGCCAAGGCGGATTTCTTGATGAATTCACGGCGGGTTGCCCCGGCGTCGGCGATTTTCTCTTGCTTCATAAATTTTTGTTCCGTGCGGACTCTTGGCGGCCCAGTGTAGAGCAACCCCCTCACCGGGAAAGCGAAAAGTTCTCCATCGCACGTCCAGGCGCGCCTCTCAGTATTTGAACGCGTCCGCCTCGGCAGTGGCGAGGCTCCTGCCGAGCCATTTGGCTGGCATTTCTCAAAAACCTCCATATCTCCATTTGCATGTCCTTTATTATCAACAACTTCAAGCTCGCCCGGCCCGTGGGAGAACTCCAATCCCCGCGCATTTTATGGTGCACAAGGGTGCACAAGCCTGCACAAGCCTGCACATCCGCCGAGTCGGGCTAATCCGGGCGGGCCGCATCCGCGAGCGGCGCGGCCCGATAATTTCTTCCGTATCCTGCAAGCCCCAAATGGCCGTCTTGAAACCCCATATTTGGTGGGGCGGTGCTGCTGCGCCGCCCCATTTTGGCAGTTTCAGCGGCTGAAATTTCATTTAAACCGCCCCGGACAGCCCGTCTTTTCGGTGAGGCGCAGCTCACGTGCAGCAACAAAACTACCGTAATTTAC
>PLGF01000040.1 GCA_003138485.1 Verrucomicrobiales bacterium
CTTGTGCACCCTTGTGCATGATAAAAGGCGCGGGGGCTGGAGTTCTCCCGCAGGCCAGGCGAACTTGAAAGCATTGATAATCAAGGACATGCAACCCGGCACATGGAGGTTTTTGAGCGATGGCGGGCATACGGCTCAACAGGAGCGGTTTTTGGGGAAAAGGGAGTGGCTCCGCAGGAGCGTCGCCCTACCGGGGCGTTTATGGCAGGGCAAGTGCTGCCGAGCCGGGCGTGTCCAAAAACTGAGTTTGCCCAGATTGCCAGGAATTGGCTGTTTACTTTCAAAACCGCGCTTTGTTAATATCGAGCAATGTCAGGTCAGCCCGAAACGCAATTCCACCGCGACCGCGCCCCGCTCACAACCGGCGGAGGCGCGAAAAGCGATTTCCCAGTCGCACCTCGGTTGGGGTGACGGTATTTCCAAGAGAAGAAAGAACCTCGTGAGTGACGCAGGCGAGTATCTTAAAACGCAGTTTTCGCTGGAAGGGAAGGCGGCGTTGCTGACTGGCGGGGCGGGAGGGATCGGACGGGCGCTGGCCTTGGCGCTTTGCTCGGCGGGGGCGGCGACGGCGGTATGCGATTTGAACCTGGGGCAGGCGGAAGAAGTGGCGGCCGAACTAAGGGTCAAAGGACTCAAGGCCAAGGCGTTTGCGCTGGACCTGACCAACGTTGAAGCCATCGGGCAATGCGCCGGGGCCGTGGCCGCGGCCTTCGGCAAGATAGACATCCTGGTCAACTGCGCGGGCATCAACAAGCGCGAAGGGTTCCTTGACGTGGAGGAGAAGACTTACGACCTGATCATGAACGTGAACCTGAAGGGGACGTTTTTCATGACTCAGGCGGTGGTGCCGTTCATGATCAAGGCCGGGGGCGGGAAGATCGTCAATTTGAGTTCGCACAACGCCCAGGGGATGCTGGGAGGCGTGTCGGTGTACGGGGCCAGCAAGAGCGGCGTGTCGGCTTTGACGCGTTCGATGGCGATTGAATGGGCGCGCTTCAACATTCAGGCCAACGCGGTTGCGCCGGGCCATATCTTGACGCCGTTGACGCAGGTGACGTGGGACCATCCAACGCGGGCGGCCTATCTGCGGGAGCGGATTGCCATGCGGCGGCCGGGGACGCCGGAGGAAGTGGCGGGGCTGGTGCTGATGCTCTGTTCGCCAGCCTCCAGTTACATGACGGGGCAGACCTACCACCTGGATGGGGGCTGCCTGGCGGGCGGCACTCCGTGGGATTTCGATACGAAATATGGCGCCGATGGTCCGGTATTCAAAGCGGGCGCGGCTCCAGCAGCCGTCTCCGCGAAGAACGACCCGCGCCAAACGCAACCGGACAAATTATGATCGACAAAGAGAAACTGCGGGAAATCCGCCATCTGGCCGCCCGTCTGCGGCGGGACGTTATCCTCATGGTGGGGGTGGGCCAGACGGGGCACATCGGCGGCTCCTGCTCCTCCGCTGACATTGTGGCCGCGCTTTACGGCTACAAGATGAAGCACGATCCGAAGAACCCCAAATGGGAAGAGCGCGACCGTTTTGTCATGAGCAAGGGACATTCGGCAATTGTCCAATACGCCGCGCTGGCCGAGACCGGGTATTTTCCGACATCCGAGTTGCTGACGCTCAAGAAGATGGGTTCCATGCTTCAGGGGCATCCTGAATACCACAGGATGCCGGGCATTGAGGCCACCACCGGCTCGCTGGGACATGGGTTGTCCATATCCAACGGCATGGCCCTGGCCTTGCGGCTGGACAAGAAACCCAGCCGCGTCTTCTGCATCCTGGGCGACGGCGAACTGGCCGAGGGGCAGGTCTGGGAGGCGGCGATGTTTGGCCCGGTCAAGAAGATTGACAACCTGGTTTCCCTCGTGGACAACAACGGCATTCAGGCCACAGGCGCGGTGAAGGACCGATTGGATTCCGAACCGCTGCCGGCCAAGTGGCGGGCGTTTCGGTGGCATGTGATCGAGATTGATGGCAACGACGCGCAGGCGATCATCGCGGCCCTGGATGAGGCGGAGACGATCAAGGGCCGGCCCACGGCGATTATCGCCCACACCGTCAAGGGCAAGGGAATCTCTTTCGCCGAGAACAATGTCGCCTTCCACAACGGCGCCATGACTCAGGCGCAGTACGATCAGGCTCTGAAGGAAGTGGACGCGGCGATCGCGGAATTCGCACCCGCGCTTGGAACGAAGGCAAATTGAATATGGCTACCTACACAAATCCGCGGCCGGCTTACGGCGAGACCCTGGTGGAACTGGGCAAAGTGGACCCACGGATCGTTGCCCTGGACGCCGACCTCTGCAAATCCACCATGTCGGTTCTGTTCCAGGACACGTTTCCAGACCGCTACTTCGAGATGGGGATTGCCGAGGCGAACATGATGTCCACGGCGGCCGGGCTGGCCCTGGGCGGCAAGATTGCCTTCGCCAGCAGTTTCGCGGTGTTTGCCGCCGGCCGGGCCTATGACCAGATTCGCCAGTCCATTTCCATTCCCAAATTGAACGTGAAAATTTGCGGCTCATCGTGCGGGCTCTCAGATTATGCGGATGGCGCCACGCACCAGTCCATTGAGGACGTGGCGATTATGAGAGCCATTCCGAACATGACGGTGCTGACACCGCTGGACGCGACTGAGGTGCGCCTTGTAGTGCGTGCCGCGGCAGCCATTCAAGGCCCGGTCTATATGCGTGTCAACCGCAATCCGGTCCTCGACCTGCTGGACAAGGATGCAACCTTTGAACTTGGGAGATACCGCGTCCTGCGGGAGGGCGGCGACGTGCTCCTGCTGGCCCACGGCGTGATGGTGGAGAAATCCCTGGCCGCGGCGACGCTGCTCGAAAAGGACGGCATCAGCGCGAAGGTGGTGAGTGTCAGCACGATGAAACCTTTCAACTACCAGGGCGCTCTTGAACTGGCCCGGGGCATGAAGGGAGTCGTTACGGCCGAGGAACACACCTACATCGGCGGGCTGGCCTCGGCCATGGCCTTTGCGCTGCGGCGCAGTTCCGTGCCGATGGACTATGTCGCCGTGGAAGATTCATTTGGCCAGTCTGCGTTCAGTACTGGCGAACTGCAGATCGCTTACGGCCTGACAGCGGAGAACATCGCCGGCAAAGCCGCGAGCCTCGTGAAGGAAGCGAGCTAGCAAGAAACCAATAGGATTCTCAAACCTTGAAAGGAACCAGAATATGAAAATCGGATTTATCGGCTTGGGCATCATGGGCAAGCCCATGGCCAGGAACCTGCTTAAAGCCGGCTACGAGGTGGTCTGTTACGACATCGTCGCCGAAAACGTGGCCAACACAGTTGCGGTCGGGGCCAAGGCCGCGGCCTCATGCAAGGCGGTGGCCGAACAGTGCCCCATCGTGATCACGATGCTGCCCAATTCGCCGCACGTGAAGGAAGCGGTGCTGGGACCTGGCGGCGTGCTGGAGGGCGCCAAAGCCGGAACCATCCTCATCGACATGAGTTCCATCGCTCCGCTGGCCTCGCAGGAGATCGCGAAGGCTTGCGGCGCCAAGGGAGTCAAGGTGATTGACGCCCCCGTCAGCGGCGGCGAACCCAAGGCCATCGACGGCACCTTGTCCATCATGGTAGGTGGTGACGAGAACGTCTTCAATTCTGTCAAAGACATCCTGTTGCGCATGGGGGCCAGCGCCGTCCATTGCGGGCCTATCGGCGCGGGCAACACCACCAAGCTGGCCAACCAGATCGTCGTCGCGTGCAACATTGCCGCCTGCGCCGAGGCCTTCATGCTCGCCAAGAAGGCTGGCGTGGAACCCGCGCGCGTCCTGGATGCCATCAAGGGTGGGTTGGCCGGCTCCACCGTCATGAACGCCAAGGTTCCCATGATGCTCCAAGGCAACTTCAAGCCCGGATTCAAGATCGACCTCCACATCAAGGACCTGGCCAACGCCCTGGACACCGGTCATGGCGTCGGCGCCCCGCTGCCTTTGACTGCCGCTGTCATGGAAATGATGCAGACGCTCAAAGCCGACGGCTGTGGCCAGAACGACCACAGCGCCCTGGCCAAGTACTACGCGAAAGTCTCCGGAACGAATTTCAGTTGAAGATCTTTTGGGCGAATTGATACAGATCATTCTTCCAAACGCGAAACTCGTGGCCGCCGGAATCCAGGCGCCAGATGTGCGGGACGTTGTGCTCCTTGAGATAACATGCGTGCGCTGGCCGATGTGGATCAACCCGTCGCGGTCGCCGTCGTCAAAGGGACACTGGGGACGCAGTGAAACATTTAACATTTGGATTGACTCAGGTTCCGGGCCGGGATCAGGCGTGAATGATGCCGCGCTCTCCGCTGCTCTGAAGCAAAGCCGAGAAAAACTTCATAAGTGAAATGTTTGACTACGTTTCTAATCGTCTTTGGCCGTCTCCAAGCCAATGGAAGCTCGTTCGCTGCATCTTGACAAAACGGCCTTGCGGGCCAACGATCTGAGCCATGAAAATTTTTATCCGAATCGGGCTTGTCGCTGTGACATCCTCTCTGCTGGCATTTGTCTCGGTCCAAAACCTCTTCGGGGCGGAACCGCCTGCGCCCGTCACGCCCTCCGAACCCATCGAGCTTTTCAACGGCAAAGATTTCTCCGGCTGGACATTTTGCCTGCGCGGCAATACCGAGCCGTCAAACACGTTCACCGTCTCCAACGGCCTGGTGCACTGCACCGGCCAGCCGTATGGCTATATGCGCACGGAAACGGCTTACCGCGATTACCGCCTGACGGTCGAGTGGCGGTTCGTCAAGGTCGCGCCGAACGCCGACAATACCGGCGTGTTTGTTCACGTCCAGCCTCCCGACAAGGTCTGGCCCACATGCATCGAGAACCAGGGGCAGTATCATCATCAGGGCGACTATGTGCTGATGGGGGGCTTGACCTGCAAGCGCAACGGCACGCCGCAGACTCGCTTCGTGCGCATGCTCGAGCCGCAAAACGAAAACCCCGTCGGCGAATGGAATTTGTACGAAATCGTTTGCAGCGGCGACACGCTCAAGACTTACATGAACGGCAAGCTGATGAATCAAGCCGCCGAATGCAGCGTGTCTTCCGGAGCCATCGCCCTCCAGAGCGAAGGCGGCGAATTCGAAGCCCGCAAGGTCACGATTGAGCCGCTGCCACCGGTCACGACCAACACTCTTTCAAAATAGGGATCGACTGTAGCAGTTCGCCGCCCGCGTGGCCAAAGGGGTGGACGCGCTGCCGGACACCCGCGTGAGCCGACACCTTGCCGGCAGGGTCATTTGTTTTGAAGGATTCATGAGCGAAGAAGCGCGAGGCATTGGCTGGGGCGTGTGCAAGACCATTGGGGTCAAGACCATTGGGGTCGTACTTAAACATTTAACATTCCGCCTGACGCGGGTTCCGTGCAAGTGTCAAGAAGGCATATGATTTGGTGGTGGAGAATCTGTGGCTCAGTTTTGTGGGGGCAGCGTTGATTTGGCTGGCAAGCGCCTTGTGGTTTTGGCGCGGGCGCCGGTGCTGATCTGCGCCCACTCGCCAAAGAATGGGCGATTCCGCGCTTTACACGGCGGGACAAACATGTCTTGATTCGCCGGGTTCGGTGTGGTTTTTCTTGACAACCGACAACTGTGAAAGCGGCGGCTGTATTTCTTGTATGAACACGATATTAACGCTCGGGACAATGCGGCGCGCTGCCACCGCGGCGGTCGCGATCGGCGCTCTTGTCCTGCCACAGATTCCGGCGCGGGCGCAAGGGGCGTCCGCCAACGCTCCTTCGTACGTGGCCTACGCCAGCGTGGGGTCGAATTACACCCAAATTTTCGATTCCCTCCCATTCCAGTCCGCGTCTTCGATCAACACGGCCAATCCGGTCACGATCAGCAACTTGACCTGCGCGCTGGGCAATCCTTTCGACTTTGCCTCCCCGGTGCAATCTTCCGGCTCGGGCGGTCTCGGATTGAGCAACACCCTGCCGGGATGGTACGGCTCGGCCACTTTGGAGGCCAAATTCGGCGCCACCACCGGCGACCAATCGACCGGCGGCATTCTCAGTTTCGGCCAAACCAACAATGATCCCGCCGTCGCGGCCAACCGCGCTTTGGGCTTGATGGCCACAAGTTCGACCGGCGGAACCGCCTTCGGCCTCCGCCTGGTTAATCTGACCGGTATTTCAATCGGCGCGATCGACTTGTCGTTTTCGAGCGAGTTGTGGCGACAGACCGCCACGCCGAAGACTGTGACAAACTATTATTACCTGGATTTGACCGGCACCAACGGATTCACAACCGACGTCGTGAGCGGCTCGCTCACCGGCCTCAGCTTCGCGGCTGGCTCCGGCGCCGCTTACGGAACCAATGGCCCACTGGCCTCCAACGGCGTGGCGTTCACCAACCTCCCTTTGACAACCAATTGGCCGCCCGGCGCGGCTCTCTGGCTGGTTTGGGAAATGACCAATGACGCTGCAGGCGGCCAGGGGATTGGCATCGACAACCTCAGCTTCTCCGCTCCGAGCCTGCCTCCCGTCATCACCACGCAGCCGCTTGGCCAAAGCGTGCCGGCCGGTAATTCCGCGGCCTTTTCCGTGGCCGTCTCCAATGCGTTCTCCGTCGGCTATCAATGGTACACCAACGATGTGCCTTTGACCAACGGCAACGAATTCAGCGGAACGGATTCCAGCACGCTGACAATCTCTTCGGTCCAAATCTCCGACGCCACCATCTACACCGTCATTGTCTCCAACCAATACGGCTCGGTCACCAGCAGCAACGCCACCCTGTACCTGGCCGCTCCGCCGACCTTCACGGCGCAGCCAATGAGTCAGACCACCAACGCCGGCTCCAACGCGGTTTTCTCCGTGACGGTGGTTGGCGCGCCGCTTTTTGATTATCAATGGTTCCTCAACGGCAAGCCGCTGTTCGACGCCGGCGGCGTTTCCGGGGCGCAATCCGCACTGCTCACGTTGACGAATCTTTCGGCTCCAGACAGCGGCTCATACACGGTCGTCGTCTCCAACCCGTTGGGAGCCGCCACCAGCTCGGTCGCGTTCCTCGACGTGTTGCTGCCTCCCTTCATTGCGGAGCAGCCGCTGGACCAACTCCTCCCCGGCAATGCGCCTGCGACATTGACCGTGACAGCAGGCGGGACGCCGCCATTGTATTACCATTGGGAGGAAATGGGCGTCACCAACCTGCCGGGCGCCACCAACTCCGCCCTTTCAGTCGCCAGCGCGGGATACTATCGGGTCGTCGTGTCCAATTTATATGGGTCGGTGACCAGCGGCGTTGCCCAAGTGAGCGTTGAGTCCAACATCACGTCCCGTCCGTCCATGACGCTCACGATTACCTCGCCCTCCTCTGGCGGCCGGACCAGCACGAACGTCACCGGCAGGGTCACCGACTCGAAACTGCCGATTTGGAATGTTCTTTACTCGATTACCAACTTTAACGCGGGCACCAACGTCGCCAGCGGCCATGCCGTTTTGACCGCGGGATCGCCTGCCCTCTGGTCTGTCGGCCTTATTCTTCCCGGCACCAACATCATTGCCGTCCAGGCCTTCGACTTCGCGTCCAACCACTCGGCGGTCGTGACGCGCAAATTCTTCTACGAAGTGGCCGCGCCCCTGAACTTGCAGACAATCGGCTCCGGCAGCGGCGCTTTTAAGGTCAAGTCCTTTGCGCCTGGCGGGCAACCCGCCGTCAACGCGCTTAATATCGGCCAGGAATACCAGATTACCGCCGAGCCGGCCCCGCATTCGCTCTTTGGCGGCTGGACCCGGACGACTACGAACAGTTTCCTTTCGACCAATAGCGTGGCCCTGACCTTTTTGATGGAATCCAACCTCATCATCACCGCCGCCTTCGAATCCAACCTTTATTTGGGCGCCTCCGGCACTTACAACGGCCTGTTCATGGTCAGCAACATTCTTGAAAACGCAACCGAGAACACCGCCGGCTTGCTCGGCGGATTGGTCGTCCGGACCAATGGCGATTACAGCGGCAAATTGTGGATTGAAGGCGCCGGCCACGCCGTCAGTGGCGCTTTTGACGCCTTTGGCCGCGCCACCAATAAGATTCCCCGTCCCGGCGGAGCCGTGCCGCTGGAGATGACGCTGGATGCCAGCGTCAATCCACCCTGCATCCATGGCACGGTTTCCAATAGCGGAACGGCTTTGCTGTCCGACTTGTATGCTGTCCGCGCCGGCAGCAACTGGCCCAAAACCCATTACACGATGCTGATCCCGCCCGCAACCAACGGGACTCCAACCAATTCACCGGGCGGCGACGGTTACGCCTTAATTGCCAGCTCGGCGGGCAGCGCCAAGACCTTGAACACCGCCAGCATCAGGGGCGCTTTGGCTGACGGCGCAACCTTCAGCCAAACGGTGGCCGTTTCCGAAGACGGTTACGTGCCC
Organism: Verrucomicrobiales bacterium; assembly: GCA_003138485.1. Classification (GTDB taxonomy): domain Bacteria; phylum Verrucomicrobiota; class Verrucomicrobiia; order Limisphaerales; family Palsa-1400; genus PLGF01. The sequence goes on from PLGF01000040.1 coordinate 8,390, forward strand.
TTCTACGATTCACTCTACGGCAACAAGGGCCTGCTGCTGGGCTGGGTTAGCCTGCCCACCAACGCGGCGGGCAATCTGGTTTGGATTCGTCCCAAGTCCGGTTCAGCCCGATACCCCAATGGCTTTACCAACGCCACCCAGGTCGAGATCTCCCCATGGGTCAATCCGCTCACAGCTCCCACGGACGTTGCCACCCTGGCGAATCTGGTCGTCGCCGAATCCACCACCGACACCAATGACCTCTTCCGATTCGACGTGAAAGTCAGCAAGAAGAACTACACCTTGAAGATGGTGTACGAAACCAATTACCTGACCGGTTCAATCAACCCCAACAACGGCCTGTTGGAAGTGACCTTCGGCAACAGCTCGGCCAGAACCACCAACGGCTTCGGCGCGATCTTGCAGAATGGCACCAATGAGCCTTTCGGCGGCGGCTATTTCCTGAACCGCACGACTGGCCAAGCCATCCAACTGACGCCTTGATTCGCCAACGGCCCGGCGGGCGGAAAAATCGCCATTTGACATGGCCGCTTTTGTATCGTACAAAGACGGTGTGTTGGATTGGTTCGAAATCTCAAACTGAAACTCAAAAATTTATGGCCATCAAAGTTGGTTCCAAAGCGCCGGACTTCACGCTCAAATCCAAAACCGCCAGCGGGCTGGTGGATATCAAGTTGAGCGCGAATTTCGGCAAAAAAAACACCGTTCTTATATTCTTCCCTGCCGCCTTCACCAGCGTCTGCACGCAGGAACTCTGCGACATCAGCGCCGGCCTCGGCCAGTACTCCGGCTTGAACGCCGCGGTCATCGGCATCAGCGTCGATACCCCTTTCGCGCAGGAAGCCTGGGCCAAACAGGAGAAGATCTCCATCACCCTGGCCAGCGACCTGAACAAGAAGGTGACGCGCGATTACGACGTGCTCTTCCCAAACCTGGCCGGCATTGGCGACACCGCCGCCCGCGCCGCGTTTGTCATCGACCAGCACGGCATCGTGCAGTATGCCGAGCAAACGCCCACGCCCAAGGACTTGCCCAATTTTCAAGCCATCAAAGCCGCCCTTGCCAAGCTGGCATAAGCGGCGCCACAGATGTGGCAGGTGTCGATTTTGACGGGCGCGGAAGGCGAAGAAGCTGTGTCCCAGCTTTTGGAACGCGCGTTTCACGAGGCGCCGGCGGTTTTTCGGAATGAGAAGAACGGCGCGATCGTGGTCACCTCCTATGTGAGGCGATTGCCCGGTTCGCGTCGCGCGCTGGCAGCCGCTTTGCGCCAGGGCCTGGACGGCCTGCGCCAATTCGGGCTGGATGCGCGCCCCGCCCGGCTTACGATCCGTCCCCTGGCGCGGGAGAACTGGGCGGAATCCTGGAAGCGCCATTTCCAGCCGATCGAAGTCAGGGGACAACTCCTTGTCAAACCTAGTTGGAGCCGGCGTCGCGCCCGCCCCGGCCAGCGCGTCGTCATCCTGGACCCCGGCCTGAGTTTCGGGACGGGGCACCATCCCACAACCCTTTTCTGTCTCGAACAACTGGCCCGTTGCCGCCAGCCCGGCCAGCCGCAGTCGTTTCTGGATATCGGCGCCGGCTCCGGCATCCTCGCCATCGCCGCCGCCAAACTCGGCTACAGCCCCGTTGTCGCTTTCGATTGCGACCCGGAAGCGGTGCGGGTCTGCCGCCAGAACGTCAAGACGAATAAAGTCCGAGTCCGTTTGGCCCGCGCGGACCTCCAGCGCCTCCCGCGGCTCGCGCGGGGGCCTTACGACGTTGTCTGCGCGAACTTGATTTCCGATCTCCTCCTGGCCCGCGCGCAAACCATCCGCGCCCTCCTCAAACCCGGCGGGAAACTGGCCGTCGCCGGCATCCTCGGGCGCGAGTTTCAAAAAGTCCGGAAAAAGTTTCAACAAAGCGGCTTGACTTTTGTGCGTTCGAGGTTACATAAGGAATGGAAGTCGGGGCTGTTCGCCCTGCGCTTCACTTAGCTCCGTGTAGCCCGGGCGGTGCGAAGACGACTATGGCATCGCCATGTTTCGGACACACGGTTGCTGGCGTGCTCCGCCAGGCGGGGCAGCGCCTCAGAGGAATGAAAGATTGAGTATGACTAAGAGCTTGAACTCGCTTCAGGAAACCGTCCGCAATCCCAAACACTCCTTCCGCCTAGCCGATGGCCGTCCGGCCAAAGCCCAAAAAAATCGCTACGAACGCCGCAAAGTTCGCGAGTTCCTGCGTTTGGGTGACTGGACCGGCGAAGCAGAAACAATATAACCAGACAAATCCGCCCAGCGAATTTGCACGCCACGCGCGAGCGTGGCTTTTTCTCTTTATACCAGGCCCACCCCTGGCGTATTTCTTCCCCTCACTTGTATGAAATCCTGTTTTTTCGCCTGCCTCTGCCTGGCCCTGCCGCTGGCGGCCCGCGCCGACGAGGGAATGTGGCTCTTCAACGATCCCCCTCGCGCTTTGCTCCGCGACCGCTACCACTTCGACCCCTCCGACGCCTGGCTCGACCATTTGCGCCTCGCCTCCGTCCGCTTTAATCCCGGCGGCTCAGGCAGCTTTGTCAGCGCCGACGGTCTCCTCATTTCCAACCACCACGTCGGCGCCGACGCCTTGCAAAAACTCAGCACCAGCGAAAAGAATTATGTCCGCGACGGCTTTTACGCCCGCACGCCCGCCCAGGAAATCAAGTGCCTGGACTTGGAGTTGAACGTGCTCGAATCCATTGAGGACGTCACCGCCCGCGTCAACGCCGCCGTGGCAAAGGACGCCGATCCCGCCGCCGCGTTTGCCGCCCGCCGCGGCATCATCGCCGACATCGAAAAGCAATCCCAGGAACAGACCGGGTTGCGCGCGGACGTGGTCACACTGTGGCAGGGCGGCGCGTATCACCTCTACCGCTACAAACGCTACACCGACGTCCGCCTGGTCTTCGCTCCCGAACAGCAGGCCGCCTTCTACGGCGGCGACCCCGACAATTTTGAATTCCCACGCTACGACCTCGACATCTGCCTGTTCCGCGCCTACGAAGACGGCCAGCCCGCCCGGCCCTCCGAGTGGCTGCGCTTTTCCCCAGAAGGCCCGCGGGACGGCGATCTGGTCTTTGTCTCCGGCAACCCCGGCCGCACGAGCCGCTTGTTGACAGTTGCCGAGTTGAAGGACTTGCGCGACCAGTCCCTGCCCTTCCGCCTGCTCATGCTCAGAGACCGGGAAGTCCTCCTGGAAGCCTGGAGCGCCCGCGGCGGCGAAAACGCGCGGCGCGCCAAGGAAGCCGTCTTTGGCGTCAAGAATTCCCGCAAGGCCCTCGACGGCCGCCTCGCCGGCCTGCTGTCGCCCGGCCTGATGGCGGGCAAGGAGGCCGCCGAAACGCAATTCAAGGCGCGCCTGGCCGGCAAACCCGAATGGGCGGAGGCGCTGGCCGCCTACGACAGGATCGCGGGCGCGGCGAAAATCATGGGAGACCAATCCGTCAAATATAACCTCATCGAGGGCGCCGCCGCGTTCAACTGCGACTCCTTCGGCCTCGCCCGCGCCCTCCTCCGCGCCTCCCAGGAACGGCCCAAGCCCAACGGCCGGCGTCTGCGCGAATACTCCGATTCCGGCCGCGCCTCCCTCGAACTGGCCCTCTTCTCCGCCAAACCCATTTACCCCGACCTCGAATGCCTCACCCTGGCCGATTCTCTCGCCTTTCTGGCGGGCGAGTTGGGAGCCGATGACCCGCTGACGCGCCGGATTCTCGCCGGCAAATCGCCGCGCGAACGCGCCCTCGAATTGATCGACGGAACGGCCGTGAGGGATGCTGCCTTCCGCCGCAAGCTTTACGACGGCGGCGCGGCGGCGGTCGATGCGGCGCGCGATCCGATGATCGAACTGGCCCGGCTGATCGATCCCGACGCGCGGGCTTTGCGAGCCGTGGTTGAGGAGCAAACCGAGGTCAGGAACCAGGCGCACGCCGCCATTGCCCGCGCCCGCAACGCCCTGGAAGGCTCCTCCGGCTATCCCGACGCCACCTTCACGCTCCGCCTGGCCTTTGGCGCCGTCAAAGGCTACGAGGAAAACGGCCGGCCTGTGCCCGCCTTCACCACCCTGGACGGCCTTTACGCCAGGGCGGCGAAAATGCACAACCGGCCGCCGTTCGACTTGACACCGTTGTGGACCAGCCGCAAATCCAAAGTGAATCCCGGCACGCCGCTGAATTTCGTCAGCGCCGACGACATAATCGGCGGCAATTCGGGCAGCCCGGTGGTCAATCGCGCCGGGGAATTTGTGGGCATTATATTTGACGGAAATTTGCAGTCTCTTCCCTGGGATTACGCCTACGACGACACCGAGGGCCGCGCCATCTCGGTCGATTCCGCCGCCATCCTCGAAGCGTTGAACACCGTCTTCCGAGCCGCCCCCCTGGCGCGCGAATTAACCACCGGCGCCCTTGCACCCCAACGGTGAGGCGCTGAGTTATGAACAACCACTGCCAGAAGGTGCCATCTGTCCGCTGGATGGGAGCTTTGCTGGTGGTGGCGGGTATGCTGGCGTTCGCGCCTTTGTCGAACGGCGAAGGCTCAAGCGTCATTGTTTCCAATCAAACCGTTATCAAAACGGTTCCCGACTTGGAAGGCGAACCGCTTCCCTTTGATGCAAGGATATCTGGACAAGCGGAGCCGTCGCTGTTGCCCGCGGTTTGGTGGTATCGATCGCCAGCGACAAAGTTTTGGGAGGGTTTGCCGCTTGGCTCTGGCCGGTTTGCGGCGATGGTTTATGGCCGTGTGCGCGATGAAATCATTCCATTCAATGATGAAACGCTCTGGACCGGGCAGCCCTACGATCCGGTGAATCCCAACGGACTCAAATCGCTCCCGGAAATCCGCCGTCTCGCGCTGGCTGGGCAATTCGCCGACGCGACGAGGCTGGCGACGAACCTGTTGAGCTATCCCGTGCCGTTTGTCCAAACGTATCAACCGATGGGCCGGCTCCATGTGCGGTTTGAAGGTCACGAAGCGGTGCAGGATTATCGGCGTGAGCTGGACATGGATTCCGCCATTGCGCGGGTGACCTATCGCATCGGCAACGCGCACTTCACACGCGAAGTGTTTGCCAGTTATCCCGACCAGGTCGTCGTCATGCGCGTTACTTGCGACCGTCCGGGGCAAATCACGTTCAGCACCAGTTTAAGCAGCCTGCAGAAGTCCGCAGTGTGCCGCGCCATCGATCCCGGAACCCTCCTCATTGAAGGCGGTGTAACGGAACCGAACCACCAAATTCGCAGCCGGATGAAATGGCAGGGCCGCGTGCGCGTCCAAGCCGAAGGCGGCATCGTGCGCAACGAGAGCGATGCCTCCGGCCTTTCGGTGCGCGTCGAAAATGCCGATTCGGTGACAATTACTCTCGCTGGCGCGACGAGCTATAAAGATTGGAACGAACTCGGCGCGGACCCGGATGCGCGTTGCCAAAGTTATCTGAACGCTGCCGGCGCGCGTTCATTTGCCGAATTGAAGAGGCGTCACATCGACGATTACCAGCCGTTGTTCCGGGCCTGCGCCATGGATCTGGGCACGAACGCCGCCGCGGCGCAGGACACCACGACGCGCCTCGAACAGTTGCGCAAAGGCGGAACGGATCCGCTGTTCACCGCCCAATATTTTCAATACGGCCGTTATCTTTTNNAACATCAATCTCGAGGAATGTTATTGGCCGGCCGAGAGCGCAAACCTGGGGGAGACTTCGGACGCTCTTTTGACGTTCATGGAGAACCTAGCCGCAAGCGGCAGCCGCACGGCAAAAGACTTATACGGCTGCCGCGGTTGGTGTGCGCACCACGGCTCGGACATTTGGATGAATACCGCGATGACTGACGGCACGACCTGGGGCATGACGCCGATGATGGGTGCATGGCTGACGCAATCGCTGTGGGAGCATTACCGCTTCGATCCCGATCCGAAATATCTCTTGAAGATTTATCCGTTGCTCAAAGGCGCGGCGGAATTCGGCTTGGACTATTTGGTGGAGGAACCGAAACAACACTGGCTGGTGACGTGTCCGTCCGCCTCGCCGGAAAACAGTTTTCTTTTGCCGGACGGCAGCCAGAATGCGCTTTGCGCCGGGCCGTCTCTCGATTCCGAACTGTTGCGCGATGTCTTCAATGAATGCCTCGAAGCTTCGGCAAAGCTGGGAGTGGATGAAGCCTTGCGCGGCCGATTGAAAGCGGCTTTGCCGCGGCTGCCGCCGTTGCAAATCGGCAAAGAAGGCCAGCTTCTGGAATGGCTTGAGGATTTTCCCGAGGCGGAAGTGCAGCACCGTCATATTTCGCATCTATACGCCGCGTATCCGGGCGGCCAGATCACACTGAGGGGCACGCCTGAACTGGCGGCGGCCGTGCGCAGGGTCCTTGACCGACGCGGCGACAACCTTGGGTGGTCGGCTGCGTGGAAGATCAATTTGTATGCGCGGCTCGGCGATGCCGAATCCGCTTACCGCGTGTTGCACGGATTGCAAACCCAAATCAGCATCCATCCACAGCGGGACGACAGTGACCGAGTGCCGTCGATGGAAGGGAACCAGGGCATTCAAGCTTTCACCGCCGGCTTGGTAGAGATGCTTCTGCAATCGCATGCCGGCGAAATCGAATTGCTCCCGGCCTTGCCAAAGGAATGGCCAACCGGTTCCGCCCGTGGACTCCGGGCGCGCGGCGGTTTCACGGTGGATGTAGCTTGGAAAGATGGAAACCTTTCGTCAGCGACTGTGCGGGCGAAACGCGCAGGCCCATGCCGCCTGCGCACCGCATCGCCTATTTCCGCGCGACAAGCGGATAACGAATTGACAGTCCGAAGAATTGACGCCAACACCGTCGAGTTTTCCACCGCAGCCGATGGCCTTTATTCCATCCGTCCGCAATTGTGATGCTTTTCTCAAAAACTCCGCAAATGATTAATATGAAACGAACCAGAAGAATCGCTGTTCAACTCGCGTCGGCTTTCGCCATCGCCGCCTCCACCGCCGACGCTCACGCGCAGATGGCTTTGAAGGGGAGGCTCCTGTTCCAGGACGATTTCAAAACGCTGACGAACTACACCAGCCATCCGCAGCCAGTCGCCGATGGCTGGACAGTAAAAGTCGCTCACTCGAATTGGAAGAAGACGAGCGACGGCGTTCAAAGTGTCTGGCGGGGCGGTCACATGCCGGTGCTGGAATTCGACTGCGAGCAGCCCTTCAGCAACGCCGTCATCGAAGTGGATTTCCGTTTTCATCGGGGCGCGGGCGCAATCAGCACGAATAACGGCGCGGCGTGTCGCATTTCGCCAACAAATTTCAAATTGAATCCATCCGCCTATGCCGCATCTGTTTGGGCGAACCAGGACAGCAACGACCGCCAGCCGGGCCTGGTGCTTGAACACGACGAATGGAGGCGGAATGGCATCACCACCGTTGACCACAAACCGCTCGCGCTCAAACCGGATAAATGGTATCGCGTGCGAATGGAGTTGATCGGCAGCTCCGTTCTCGCCAATTGCAACGGCGTGACGGTGTGTGGAACTTTCGAGAAATTCAGTTTGCCGAAAACAAGCGTCCCGCTCGGTTCCGGTTATTGCGTGCATGATTTTCGGCGTCTCCGCATTTACGAAGCCACACCAAATCCGAAGTGGCCCGCGCCAGCTTCAGGGAAAACCGCCAGCGACACCAAAGTCGAGGCCGCTTCGGGGAAATAGAATTGGCAATGAATAAGTCGAGACTGGTCAAAGTCAGAAACCTAACGATAATCCCGGTTCAAATCATGAAAAATCAATTCCACACTCGCCGTGAGTTTCTCAAAACCTCCACCCTGGCCGCCACGAGCCTGCCGTTCGTCAGCGCCCTGGCGGCGCGCGCGCAAACCGCCGCGCCGGAAAAAAAACTCGGTTTCGCCCTCGCCGGCCTTGGCAGTTTGAGCACTTATCAAATCGCACCCGCGCTGCCGAAGACCCATTTCTGCAAGTTGACCGGAATCATCACCGGCACGCCCGCCAAGGCGGAACGCTGGAAGGCGCAATACAACATTCCCGACAAGAACATCTACGATTACGGCAATATGGAAAAAATGGCGGACAATCCCGACATCGATGTCGTCTATGTGGTCACGCCCAACGGGTTGCACGCCGAGCATACCATCAAGGCTGCCAAGGCGGGCAAGCATGTTCTGTGCGAAAAGCCAATGGAAGTGTCGCCGGAGAAATGCCGGCAGATGATAGACGCGTGCAAGTCGGCAAACCGCATGCTGGCCGTCGGCTACCGGTTGCACTTCGAGCCCAACCACCTCGAATGTGTCCGCCTCGGGCGCGAAAAAGTTTTCGGCAATATGAATTTGATCCAGGCGGAATATGGTTTTCGGATTGGCGACCCGAAACAATGGCGGCTGAACCGCGCCTTGTCGGGCGGCGGGCCGTTGATGGACGTGGGCATTTATGCGCTTCAGGCCGCGCGTTATCTGTCCGGCGAAGAACCGGTTTCCGTTTCCGCCATCGCCACCAACAACGACCCGGTTAAGTTCAAGGACATTGAGGAGAGCATCGCGTGGCAGCTAAAATTTCCCGGCGGTATCATCGCTAGTTGCGGCACAACTTACAATTTTAGCGGGTTGGACCGGTTTCGCGTGTTTGCAGACAGGGGCTGGTTTGAACTGGCTCCCGCCTACGGCTACGGCGGCATTCAAGGCCGGCGCAGCGACGGCAAGTGGACATCCTTTCCGCCGATGGATCATTTTGCGGCCGAAATGGACGACTTTGCGCAATGTATTTTGAACAACCAGCCCACGAAAGTTCCCGGTGAAGAAGGCCTGCGCGACCTCAAAATCATGATGGCCATTTACGAGGCGGCGCAAAGCGGCAAGACCATCAGCCTGACGTAATGACTTGCTAATTGCGAACCGTACATCTCTGTTTGCGGTGAGGCGCGCCTCCACCGCGACGCCGGAAAGTGTCAGCGAGCCGTCACCGCCCGCCTTGGGATCACTTCGGCAAATGTATTCTCACCCATGTCTCCAGGGGATGCAGCGCCGCCTGTGTTGGCGCGGCGCCTTCCGCGTCAAAGATCACCATCGTATTGGCTCCGTTCTTGAGCCAGCACTCCGGCACATACATCTCCGTCGCCCGATTCCCCGTGTTCTTGTAGGGTCCCAGGTTGTGGCCGTTGATCCAGACGCTGCCGGACTTGAGCCCCGTTGTCCGCAGCGACAACGGCTGATGCAAAATCGGATCCGCCACCAGCGTGAAATCGGCGCGAAAGAACAATGGCGTATTGGGTGCCATTGGCCGGTCCGGTTGGCTCATCCAACCGGCAACGCCCTTGCCCTTCAGAAATTCCCGCCAATTCGTAACGCTGGCCAGCAGCGGCGTCTCACGCATGTTCGAAAGTCCCGGGTGGAAATGCCAGCCTTCCTGGCCGCCTTTCATCGCCGTGCCGTCCGAACCCTCGGTCAAGGTGACCGGCCCCCAGATCCCCTTGGCTGCCATCAGGCCTGTGGGTCCGGTGAAGTTATACATCTTCGGCCGGCCTTCGTTCCAGCAGAGCACAGCCAGTTCGTTGTCGCCAGCCTGAAGCGAGAATGGTGCCCCATTTTTGTCCCCGGCCACGCGTTGCCCATTGACGAAGAGCCGCAGCACATCGCCCGACCCTGCGAACTTCAACATCACAGTTCCCGGGGCGTTGCGATGAATCGTCGTGCGATACCAGCCCCAGCCGTTGGGATAATCTCCGTATTGCTCCATCGGCTTCGGCTCGGTGGAAGCAGCCCATTTGGAATCGTCGCCGGTCGCCTCAAGCGCCCCTTCGCGCTCGCTCCATTTGAGCGCCGGGATGCCATTGAGCGCATCGTGCGGCGGCGTGTCGAATTCCTTGCGGCCCGCCGCCGAGTAAATAACAACCTTGGTGCTGTTCGTGGCCGCTTCCAGTTCGCCCTCCGGCGAAGCATAGTGCGGGCCGACAACCAGAGACTGGGATGCTCCCTTGCCCACGATCCAAGCACGGTCCGCCAAGTCGGTGTTCATGACCAGCAACTTGACGTTGGCATTCGGCACGTCCACCGTGGTGATCGTGTCGCCCTGCGGATATGTGAACGTGAGCAATTGCGCCTGGTCCTTCTCCTTCACTTCGCCGTCATCGCCCGGTGCTCCATAACACACGATATACGTGATGCCGCCAAGTTCGATGCGGGTCAGAATCGCCGTGGCCGCGTAGTCAATAATGACCGGGCGCCAGGGACCGGCTTTGGGGTCCCTCTGAACGACGAGGTCCGTCAGGATCGGCCGGATTTCGCCGGGAGTCAGCGTGAGGGTGTTAGTGCCCGAGGGGATCTGCCGGCCGTCGGCAAGTTTGATCTGCGTCTGAATTGACTGCAGCGGCAACCCGGCTTGCCCACTGCGACCGCGGCCGTTGTTTTGATGGCGTGCCGCGTCGGCCAGGAAGATGGCCGTGCCGTTGGCGCTTGTCCGCGCGAAGGTCTGCACGCTGGCGGTGTTGGAGGCGATCAGAGAGCCGCCGTCCTTGCTGGTGGTGAGCACATCGCTGAACGCCTGGGCGAACATCGCCGCGCGCTTCAACGGAAAATAAACCTTGCGCAACTGCCCGGCTTCGCCAATCGGCGCGGCATAGTCATAGGACGCGGTCACTTCCGCTCCCTTGGAGTAGCCAAAGTCACTGCCGCCGTGGACGACGTAGTAGTCGTATCCCGCCCCGCCGAAGCCAATGATCTTCCAGGTGCCGCGGATTTTCTGCTCTGCCTTCTGCGCATTCATGTCCCCTTCGAGACCGATCCAGCCGGTCCAGAACTCGGTGCTGAACCACGGCGTGGTGCGGTTGCCGAACGGCCGGTTGCCGGCGGGGTCGTCGCCGTGATGCAGGCCCGAATTAAACAGCGGTATCTTCAGCCCGCGCGCCCTCGCCAGTTCGCGCAGGTGATCCAGGTAGGCGTTGCTATCCGTGCCCCAGCGGTTGGGATATTCGTTCTCGATCTGCACCATCAGCACATTGCCGCCCTTTTGAATCTGGTGCCTGGCGATGATGTCGAAAACCTTCGATTCAAACTTGTCAACATACGAAAGATACCGCGGGTCATTCACTCGCAAAAGCATCCCCGGCTTGTCGCAGAGCCATGCCGGCATGCCACCGTTCTCCCACTCGGCACAAACATACGGACCCGGTCGAACGTCGGCATACATGCCGCACTCCTGCACCGTTGTCAGCCACGCATCGAGATCCAGGTTCCCGGAAAAATCGAAATGGCCTTCCGTCCCCTCATGCGCGTTCCACATCACATACGTCTGAATCGTATTCAGCCCCAGCGCCTTGGCCCGGAGAATCCGATCCTTCCACAACTCTCGCGGCACCCGCGCGTAGTGAATCTCCCCGCTGCTGAGAAATGTCGGCTGCCCGTTGACCACGAAGTAACCGCCGCCGCTCCAGTGAATGGCCTCAGCCGCCCCGGGCGTGGAAGCGGGAAAGATGCCGTCGGCGGCGCCGAAGGCGGACATGGCGGCGGATTGACAGACAGCCGCAAGAAGCGACGCGATTTGAATGGTGCGCATAATTTTCATCAAAGCAATGAATCCGTCCGAGATTGTATCTTGTATTTCGCCCGTTTGGAAACTTTTGGTTTCACGGGTTTCTATTTTGCCGGCGCGATTGGCGGACATTTTTCACCGACGCGGCCGGTCGTGACTTGCAGGCCGGCGGTCGCACGGATGTCGGTGGAGGATGCGCCGACTTGAACTTCGTATTTACCCGGCTCGACGACGAAAGCGTGTTTCGTTTCGTCGTAGAAGGAAAGCTTTTCCGCCGGGACGGTGAACGTGAGCGTCTTCGTTTCGCGAGGTTGCAACGAGACGCGCTGGAAGCCGCGCAGTTCACGAACAGGGCGCACAATGCTCGGATTGATTTCGCGAGTATAGAGTTGAACCACGTCATCGCCTGCGCGGCGGCTGGTGTTTTCCACGTCCACGGTCACGGAAATGTCTTGGCCGGCGGAAATGTTTTCCGGCGTCACGCGCAGCTTCGAATAGCGGAACTTCGAGTAGCTCAAGCCAAAGCCGAACGGATACAGCGGCGCGCCTTTCACATACATGTAGGTGAACCCCTTGGTGATGTCGTATTCGTCCTGTGGCGGCACTTGCGCTTCGGACGCGTAAATTGTATAGGGCAGGCGGCCCGACGGATTCATGTTGCCGAAAATCACCTCGGAGATCGCGTTGCCGCCTTCTTCGCCGAGCCACCAGCCTTGCAGCATCGCGCGGGCGTGCTTCTTGAGCCACGGCACGGTGAGCGGGCCGGCGCTCATCAATACGACGACCGTTTTCGGATTTGCGGCGATAACCGCCTCCGCGAGCTTTTGCTGATTCGCGGGCAACTCCAAACTGGTGCGGTCGCGTCCTTCAGCTTCAATGGCGGTCGTCGTGCCAAGATAAAGAAGCGCCACTTCCGCGCGTTTGGCGGCGTCCATGGCTTTTTGCAATTCATCGCTTTCATCGTTCGCCTGCGCGCTCGCGTTCCGGCGCTGGCCCGTTGCGATTTCGCAGCCGGCGGCATAAATGATTTCCGCGCCGGAAATGTGATTACGAATTCCCTCCAGCGGCTTCACTGGATTTTTGGCGAGGCCGCTGTAGCCTCCGGGGGTGAACAAATCCGCGTGGGGCCCGATCACGGCGATGGTCTTGAGTTTCGTTTTGTCGAGCGGCAAAAAATCGTTTTTGTTTTCGAGCAACACCACCGCCTCGCGCGCGGATTTCAGCGCGAGTTGGCGATGGTCCGGACTGCAAATCACGTTCGTCGAGATTTTACTGTAAGGATTTTCATCCTGGGGATCAAATTCGCCGAGCCGCATCCGCGTCCGCAACACGCGCGTCACGGCGTCGTTCAGCCGGGCTTCGGTGAGCTTGTTCGCGCGCACGGCAGGCGGAATATTGTCCATGAATTCCTTGTCCGAAAAATCGCAGCCAGCCATGAGCGATTGCGCGACGGCGTCCACAAACGTGATTTGCCGGCCGAAATGTCCGTTGACCATCGTATTCACGCCGCCCAGGTCGGAGACGACGAAGCCCTCGTGATGCCACAGGTTTTTCAGCACGTCGGTGAGCAGCCAATGGTTGATGTTGTCCGGCGTGCCGTTGATGCCGTTGTAGGAGGCCATGAGCGATTGGGCGTGCGCCTCGACCACGCAATCACGCCAATGTGGAAACCAATATTCATAAAGCATCCGCTCGGGGACCGCGGCGCTGAGGCTCTGGCGGTTTTTCTCGACGTTGTTCACGGCGAAATGTTTCAGGGTCGCGGCGATTTTTAAATAATGCGGATCGTCGCCTTGCAATCCCTCGACGTAAGCCACTCCGATGCGCCCGGTGAGAAACGGGTCTTCGCCGTAACACTCGTTGATGCGGCCCCAATACGGATTGCGGCTGATGTTGATGACCGGCGCGCGGTAAATGAGTCCCTTGTGCGCGCCGGCAACACTGGGGTCCTGATGCCAGCCGTTGTAAATCGCGCGCGCTTCATCGGAAATCGCAACCGCTTCCTGATGCACCAGATTGGTGTCCCACGTTGCCGCCATCGCGATGGACACCGGGAACATCGTCGTCGGCTTCGTCCAAACCACGCCGTGCAGACACTGGTTCCACTTGTCCGAGCGCAGGCCGACGCGGTCCAAGTCCGGGCCGTTATGGTTGAGCGCCACGCCCTTTTCCTCCAGGGTCAGTCGCGAGACAAGATCGGCGACGCGCCGGTCAACAGACGCATCCGTGTTCAGATAGAGCGGCTTTTCCGCCGCGAGCGGAACGGTGAGCGGGTTCGGCTCCGCCGCGGGTGCAACAAGGTGAAAAGATGTCGCGATCACCACAGCCAGAAAATGGGTTTCCGATTTCATTGTAATTCGTAACACATTGAGGTTTTCCTCAGCGAAATTGCAACGCAGGATCGCGACATTGATTGGATTTCCACGTCCCACCGCCTAATTCAATTCCACGGGCGTCCTCACTGAGCTTCCTGATTGGACGCGCCGGGCGTGGGGGGCTGCAATTGGTAATCGGTGCAGTTGTTGTCGGTGTCGGCCCCGTCTGGGAAGAGGCCCACACTCCTATTGGTCGCGCCAGCGGGTGGAGCGCCCCGACCGGGGCCACCCCTGCCCGAGCTGGGCGCCACCACGATGCAACCACCCTTGCTTTGATCGCCCTCTAGCGTGGCGATCTCGGGACTCGCAATCGTTCCGTTCGCGCTCGAACTGCTCTGCCGGGATCCGAACACCATGCCGTCAACGACCACTTTGCCGCTGGCATCGAGCAGCGTGATTGAGCCGGCGCTGGTGGACAGGGGGTTCCCAAACCACTGATTGGGAACGGGTGGTCCTTGGTAACCCACCGTCGTGGCCAGGGGGTTAACCACCGCCGCGCCGTATTCGTGGCCCTCAAGCAGAGGGCGCTCGAGGGTGATGCCGCTGCCGAGGGCCTGCACCGCATCGCCGCTCATGTGAGTGAAGCGCGTGGCGGGCGAGATGCTGATACCTGTGCCGACGTCGGACACGTTAACGCCCGACACATGATCGAACTTGAGAGGAGCGGACAATTCGACTTCCCCTCCAGATCCGCCGCCGAATCCGCCGCGGCCACGGCTGGCCGGAGCCGCGCTGACGGAGATGATGCGCTTGACCGAGAGGATCTCCTTGCGTCCGCCGGTGCCCACGGTCAACGTGTCACCGACGGTCAGGTCGGCGTTGGCGGCGACCTTTATATTGGTCGCGCCCGCGACCGCCGCTTCGGACAGCATAGTCTGCGTGGCTGGATTGCCTGCTGCGGTCACCGTGGCCACCTCATAGTTGCCACCGATGCCAATCCCGATTTTCTGATCGACCTCGAAGCCGGTCGCGCTCGTGACCGGCAGGTTGGTCGAGCCGGCGGGGATCGTAAGCCAAGGCCCCGTGGAGACGGGAACGAACACCGTCGTCATGGCCGTCGCCGCCGTCCCGAGACTGGCGATTGTGCGGGTCTCGCCGTCTATGGCGATCTTCTGGCCGATTTCGAATCCGGTGGTGCTCCGGACATAGATGGTGGTCGCGCCCGGACTGGCGGGGGCAGCCAGCCCGGAGCTGGAAAGGCCCAGGAGGTAGAAGCCGTGAGCCGCAAGCTTGGTCCCGGACGGGATCGTCGCCAGCTTGACTGAAGCCCATTGGCTTTGCGTATTGGTCAGGGTCCAGTTGGATATATCAACTTCACTTTCGGACGCGTTGTAAAGCTCTATAAACTGATTGCCGAAGCGGACCTCGTTGATCTTGATCGGGAATGCGTTCCGCACCCGCTGGGCAATTGTGTCGAACCGCCTCCCGCTGCCGGGCAGGCTTGTCCATTTGGCCTTGCCGGTCAGGAAGCCGGCCCCGGTCGTTGCCGGCGAAGTGATCTTGAAAGTCGCGCTCACGCTGGCGCCCGGCGCGACCGGGCCGGCGAAGGTCTTTGTCGTCTCGGTGGCGCCGGATACTGTGGAAGTCCAATCTCTCGGCGCGGAAACGCTCAACTTGACGCCCGTTACGGACACGCCCGCGGTGTCATTGAACGTCACGGTGATGTTCTGCGAGGAGCCAGGCGTAAAGGTAGTGACCCGCGACACGGCCACCCGCTCGACATCATACTTGGCGGCCACGATGTTGGCCTGCAACGCATCGGTGGTGGCTTCGCCCGGATAACCGGTCGTCATGACGCCCTCATAGAAGGTGCCGGACGAACCGTTGCCGTTGTCGCCGCCATTGCCCAAGAGGACGGCCCCCTGCTTGTGCATCGGGAAGTAGTTGGCGCTGTTGCTCGAGCCGGGGCGAACTCCACTGTAGAAGGTTGTCAGGCCGCCCTGCTGCGCGTTGCCACCGCGGAGATCCCACTTATTGCCGCCGCCACCGTCAACCACAGCGGTCACGAACCGCCAGGAAGCAATGGTCGGATCGGCGGCGTTCTGCTTGGCGTTGTATCCAGAAAACACGCCGCCTTCAAAGTCGGCCTCGATCCATGGGCCGGGGCCGCTCCCTGTGCCCCAAGCGGTGGCGGTGCCGAAATAGGTGGTTTCCATGGTGCCGGGGCCATCGGCGCGACTATCGGTCTCGGCGTTGCCGTAGTCAAAGCAGCAGCCGCTGTCGTAGTGCGTGCCGTCCACGATGGAATAGACGCCCTCCGGCTCGTCGTTGATTGCAGTCCCGGAGGCATTGTTGTTGCGGAACCCCATGCCCGGCATGATATAGACGCCGTAGGCCTTGTGGCCTTCGATCGTCACTGGCGCCATATCCGCAATCGGCAGGGTGTTGAATCCGCCCTTGGCCGGGCCTTTGAAAGTTCCTGGCGGGGCCTGGTAGAGATGGTTGCCCTTGCCGGACTGATCATAGATGAGTTTGATGACGCAGATCGCGTTGGCGCAGAAGTCATCCTGTGCCGCCGCGTCGGCGTATCCCCCCGCATCCGTCGCGGAAGGCTGGACGACGCCAATGTCCAGGGTCTTGCCGTCCGACTGGCGCATGACCTGGTAGAGCGGGCCGTTGTAAGAGGCGGATAACGCGCGGGTGGTGCTGTGGGCCGCCACGCAGGGAGTGCCGCCAGCGGCGTAGATGTCACATGGGCCTGGTGGTCTGGGCAGCGCGCCATCGGCCCCTCTCCCGGCCGGTGCGGCAGACGACAGGCGCGACTTGCAGGCCACGATCAATGTGGCAGGCAGCGCGAACGCCAATGCGACCATGATTACAAAACTGATTCTCTTCTTCATGTTTATCCTAGTCTATCAAACCAATGACGAATGACCAATGACGAAAATCTTCCTGCGCCCGACCGCCACCGCCGGCTCCTTTTTCTTTGGACGATTGGAGGCGGGGAAGGCATGTTAGCGACGACCTTTTTTGCATGGCCGATCTTGATGACAAATTCTCCGTGACGCTGCCTCAGGCTTTGCGGCGGCAGTTCGACGGTGTGGAGCGCCGTCTCTGGCGCGTGGAATCGACCGTCGCGCTCTGCGCCGCGGCGGGGGGGCTGATGATTTCGTTCCTGGCGTTTTTTGTCTCGGACCGATTCTGGGAGACGCCGAACTGGCTGCGGTGGACTTTGTTGCCGCTGGGCTTGGCTTGCGCGGGAGCGGCGGGCCTCGGATGGGCGCGGCGCTGGATTTGGCGGCGGCGCGATCTCAAGGAGTTGGCCAATCTGGTGCAGAAGAAACACCGGCGGCTGGGAGACCGGCTGCTGGGAATTGTGGAATTGGCCACTGAGAAGCGCCATGTCGCCAATTTCTCCCCGGCGCTCTATCACGCGGCCATTCACCAGGTGGCGGAGGAGGCGGCGAAATTCGACTTCCGCCAAAGCGTCAGCGTGGCGGGGGCCAGGAAAGTGGCGCTGGGGGCGGGGTTGCTGGCGGGGGGAGTGTTGGCGGTGTTCGCGGCGCTGCCCGGCGCGGGCTGGAACGCGGCGCAACGGTGGGCGGTGCCGGGCGCCGCCGTGCCGCGCTACACGCTGGTTGCCCTGGACGGGTTGCCCGCCGCGTTGATTGTGCCGCATGGGGAGCCGTTTGAGGTTGGCGCGTCGGTTCGTTACCGTTCGTTTTGGAAGCCGGGCAAGGCTTTCGGGCTGTGGGCGCGGCAGCCGCGGATCGAAAGCGGGGTCGAAGGAGGCCGGATTCGTCTGCGCGTTCCCGGTCAGGTCGAAGGCGGAGTTTTGCAAGTGCGGGTGGGCGATGCCAGGGGCGAAGTGAAGGTGTCCCCTGTGTACCGGCCCTCGTTGAGGGAACTGGCGGCACTCCTGCAACTGCCCGATTATTTGCGCTATCCCGATCAGGAGCAGGTCGTCGCCAACGGCACCCTGCTGGCGGTGGAAGGCAGCCGCATTGCCTTCCGTGGCAAGGTCAGCCGGACGCTTTCCGCCGCCCGGATGCAGAGCGGAAGCACGGAAGCGGCGCCCCTCAAGATTGACGGGGAGAAATTCCTCAGCTCGCCGGCGCAGCCCGACGGCGCGGCGGAGTTCACGTTCAACTGGCGGGATGAACTGGGCTTGACCAACTCGGCGCCGCTGCGGCTCACGGTGCAAATGCAGCCTGACTCCCCGCCTGTCCCAGAAATTGTTGATTTGCCGCGCGAGACCGCCGTCCTGGAGTCCGACGTGCTGCACATCCGGGTTCTGGCGCGCGACGATTATGGCGTGCGCGATTTCGGTCTGACTTGGGACGTGACGGAGGATTCGCCGCGGTTGAACGTCGCGGCCACGGAGGTCAAGACCCAGCCCCCCTCGCCGCGCGCGCGGACGGCGGAGAAGACCTTTCTGTGGAGCCCGTCGATTTGCCGCATCCCGGCGGATTCGACAGTCGAGATGCAAGGTTACGCGCGCGATTACTATCCCGACCGCGAGCGCGCGCGGACGGCGACGTATCAGATTCATGTGTTAAGCCCCGAAGAGCACGCCGAAATGGTGCGGGAACAATTGGAGGCCATCATGGCGCAAATTGAGGAAGTGACGCGGCTCCAGGAAAAAGTGGTGACGGGCGTGGCGGAGGTCAAGGATGCTGAGAAGATGCCGGCGGAGCGGAAATCCGCGCGTCTTGGCCAGAGCAAGGACGAGCAGACGGAAAACGCGGCCCATTTGGACCAGTTGTCGCGTGACGGCGAGCAAACCGTGCGCGAGGCGATGAAGAACCCGCTGATGGACGCGGAAACCATCCGGCAATGGAGCCAGTCGATGCGGCAGTGGCGGCAGTTGTCCAGGGAGCAGATGCCGGCGGCGGCGCAGTCCATGCAACAGGCGCAGCAGAAGGCCGGGGACGACAAGGAAGAAACCGCGGATGCGTTGAAGAAGGCGGAGGACATTCTCCAGGAGTTGGAGAAGATGGAAAGCAAAGCCAACCAGCATATTGATGACCTTCAGGCGCTGACGCTGGCGCAACGATTGCGCAAGGTGGGCGGCCAGGAAAAGGACATCTCCGGCCAACTGCTGGCCAGCGCCCAGGACACCATCGGCCTGCCTCCCGGGCAATTACCGGAGAAGCTCAAACTCTTCGAGAAAGGGCTGACGCGCAACCAGGGCGGCGCGCAAAAGGAAACCCAGGTGTTGCAGGGCGAGATCAGCCGATTCTTCGACCGCACGCAGAAAGCGGACTACGGCCAGGTGAGCCAGGAGATGAAGGAGACCCGCGCGACCGATGAGTTGGAGCGGTTGGGCGGACTGATCGAGAACAATATCGGCCTGGAGGCATCCGAGAACCTGGGCCAATGGTCGGAACGGTTCCAGAAATGGAGCGAGAAGTTGGAACCGCCCGCTTCAAGCCGGAGCGGCGGCCGCAATTCGGGCGGCGGCCAGCCGAATACGGACCTCACCAAACAGTTGATTGCCCTGCTCCGCTTGCGCGAAAGCGAGATCAATCTCCGCGACCAAACCAGCGTATTGGACCAGAACAAGGGCGAGCCAGCCAGTTACAACCAAAGCGCCACGGCGCTCTCCGGCAGCCAGGAGAACCTGGCGGAGAACCTGGCCCGCATTCATGATGACACGGCGCTGCCGGCGCTGGACCCGGCTTTTAATGACACCGCCGGCGCCATGAAGGCGGTGGCCGCAACGTTGCGAAAACCCGAAACGGGCCAGCCAGCCGACGCCGCTGAAGAGAAGACTGTCGAGACTCTATCGGATTTGATTAACTTGATCAACGAACAAGCCCAGCGTCCCAACCAAAAGCCCTCGGGGTCGCCGGAAAACAGCGCGAGCGAGGAGGAGATGCAGTTTTTGCTGCAAATGATGAACCACTCGTCTGATGGCAAGGCGATGGCCGCGCAGCCCGCCAAAGGACTCAACGGCGGAACGACCGGCCGTGCCGGGGAGCGCGCGGGCGGCGAAGCGGCGGGCAAGGGGGCTGGCGCGCGGGAAGTCCGCCGGAGTGCCGGGGCGATAGAAGACGCGCCGCCGGAATTCCGCGAGGCGCTGGAGAATTATTATCATGGCATTGAACAGAACGGGCAATAGAGTGTGCGCGCCAATCCTTGGCGAAACGGGGGCGTCCTTCACCGAACAGGTGAGGCCGGTAGGGCGACGCCCCCGCGGAGCCGTCTCCCACGGAATCGGCTCGGCAGGAGCCTCCCCCTACCGAGCTTTGCTAATGATTCGGGTATGCGCGCTGGCGCTGGTCGTGTCGGCCCCTTTGGGGCGCGCGCAGCAACTTTACACAGGCTCCGCCGGGGTTGTGGCCCAGGAGGTCGATCAAATGTACCTCAAGGGCCTGAAGTTTCTGGCCCGCACTCAGGCGCCGGCCGGCAACTGGCCCGATCAGCCCCGCAACACCGAGCCGGCGCTGACGGCCTTGGCGGTGATTAGCATTCTGGCTCATGGCGACGACCCCAATATCGGGCCTTACAGCAAAACGGTCCATCAAGGGCTGGACTTCCTATTGAAGAACATGGACGCCAAGACCGGGTACATCGGCCCGTCGATGTACAATCATGGTTTCTCGACGCTGGCGCTGGCGGAGGCTTATGGGGCGGTGAACGACCCGCGCTTAGGCCCGGCGCTGGAGAAGGCCGTGGGGTTGATCGTCAGCGCCCAGGCGCAAAACAGCCGGCTCGCCTGGCGCTACTCTCCCGAATCCACGGACGCGGACACGACGGTGAGCGGAGCGCAAATGGTGGCGCTGCTGGCGGCGCGCAACGCCGGCATCGCCGTGCCGGAACGAGTCATCCAGAACGGCCTCAGTTTCTTCCGCTCGTGCCAGACGTCCGACGGCGGCATGGGCTACCAAACGGCGTCGGCTCCGAACTCGACCCGCACGGCTATTGCGTGCGTGGTATTTGCCCTGGCCAAGGAGAAGAGCGCGCCTGAGTTCAAAACCGCCTTCCAGTTCGTCAAGTCCACGCCGCCAGACAATCAATTCCCGCCCTATTCACTGTATTACCTTTCGCAGGCTTATTTTCACGGCTCGCCGGAGTTGTGGCAGAGTTGGAACCGCGAGAACATCCGGGCCTTGCGCGCGACGCAAACGGCGGAAGGCGGTTGGGGAAGTCAATACGGCCCGACCTTTGGCACGGCCGGTTCGTTGTTGTCGCTGGCGCTGAATTATCGCTACCTGCCCATCTATGAGAGATAACGCCCTCATGGCCGGCGCGCTGGCGTGCCTGGCGGTCTTCTCCGCGCGCGCGGAGGCGCCCGCCGCTACGCCTTCGGCCGGAGCGGCGGGCAGCGTGCTGGAATTTGTGGACGGCTCGGCCCTGCACGGGCAATTGGAGCGCATGGACCTGGAGCATGGCGTTTCGTGGCTTCATCCGGAAGCCCGCTCGGCGATCCATTTCAAGCCCGCTCACATTGATTGCATCCGCTTCGCCCGCGCGGAGAATGTTACGATGGCCCCGACATGCCACCTCTTTTTTGCCAACGGCGATGATATCTTCGGGTCGGTCTCCAATTTGGACGGCGGGCAGTTGTCTTTGAACACTTGGTTTGGAGGCACGTTGAGCGTACCCCGCGGGGCCGTCAGCGCCATTGCGTTTCTTCCGCGGGGTTACCGGATCGTGTACGAGGGTCCGTACGACGCCGGCGGCTGGTACGTTGGCAACAATGCGGACCAAGGCTGGACCTATCAGGACGGCGGCTTCGTCGGCGCCGGAGCGGGCACGCTGGGGCGCGATCTGGGTCTGACCAATTCCATGACCGTTGAGTTCGACGTGGCCTGGACCGGGCAGTACAGCTTGCTGGTCAGTCTCTATTGCGATCCGCGGGAATTCGCGGGAAACTCATTCCTTCTGGAGTCCACCCAGATTTCATTCGACCCAAACACGGTCCGTCTGGTAAACGCCGCGGGCGCGGCCGCCGCGGCCCTGCCCGCAGGCCTGGACCAGAACAAAATGCGCGTGACCATCCACTGCAACAAGGAGGAGGGGACGCTGGAGGTGTTTGTCAACGATTTGCTGGTGAAAAGCTGGGAGGCCGGGAACTCCTATAAGGGGGCTGGAACCGGCATTCTCTTCCGGAGGGTGTCCATGCCCGGCACGACGGTCCGGTTGAGCAATTTCAGCATGGCAGCATGGAGCGGCCGCTACGGGCCGGATGCTTCGCTGACGGCCACCAATGGCGACTTCATTCACTTCATCAACCATGACCGGACGGGCGGAAAGATCACGGGGATCAAAGACGGGAAAGTGACGGTGTCGGTGGGAGGGAGCACCTTGGCGGTGCCGTTGGAGCGGGTGACGCAGATCAGTTTGGGCGGAGCCGGCGTCCCAGCCGAGCCGTCCGGGCCTTGGGAAGTGCGGGCGCATTTTCCGGGCGGCGGCAGCCTTTCGTTTCAATTGGAGAAATGGGATGAGCACGGCCTGTCCGGGAAAAGCGCCATCTTCGGTCCGCTGGAATTCCAAACCGGCGCGATCCGCCGGATGGATTTCAACCTCCACCGCCCCAAGGCGGACCTGGCCGGCGCCGGCGGGAGGGAGTTTGGAGACCTGGATGAATAGGAAACACTGTCAAATAGCCGCCGCGCTGGCGGCTCTTTTCGTGGCGCTCGCGCCCGCTGGCGCCCAATTGCCCGACGGTTTGGCCTTCCGCAACGGGGACGCCCTCAATGGCAAACTGCTGGCCATCCTGCCCCGCGGCGTGGTGCGCTGGGAGCATCCCGATGCGGCGGAGCCAATCGAGTTCAAGGCCGCGAGCGTGGCGCAGATTGACTTTCCGGCGCACAAGCCTCCGCCCGGCGCGTCCAATGATTTGTGCCGCGTATTCTGGCCCAACGGCGACGCGCTGGACGGGAACCTTGTGGCGTTGGATCTCGACACGTTGACGCTGGAAACGTGGTATGCCGGCACCTTGAAGCTTCCACGGGCCGCCGTGCAATCGGTGGCGTTTACGCCCAGGCTGCCGCTGGTTTTCGCCGGGATCGACGGCCTGGAAGGATGGACGCAGACCAACTCGGCGCGGGCGTTGGCGGGCGTGGCGGTCGTGACCGGGAAATGGAGTTATCGCAACGGCGCGTTCTACGCGGACAAATCGGCGTCAATCGCGCGCGACCTGAAGCTGCCGGACGTTGCGAAAATTCAATTTGACATGGCGTGGAAGGGCACTCTCAACTTGTCGGTGGGCCTTTACACCGATTCCCTCCAACCCATTCTCCTGACAGAAAAGGATAACGGGCCGGACTTCGGCGGCTTCTACAGCCTCCGTTTTCAGAGCACGGTTTTCATTAGCTGCACACCGATTCGGAAGAAGGACCCCCTCCGGTCGCTGGGCGACCTGGTGGTTCCTTCGCTCAATAACAAGGACCGGGTCCACGTCGATTTGCGCGCCAGCAAACCGGACCACCGGATACTTCTTTTCCTCGATGGCGTGCTGGCCAAGGAGTGGAACGACCCCGGCGGGTTCGTCGGCGAGGGCACCGGCATCCGTTTCGTGCAGAATGCCGGCAGCACGGTCAAAATCGGTCATTTGCTCGTTTCCAAGTGGAACGGCAGGGTTGATGACGGCGCGGCCGCGCCGCCGGATGGCGCGCGCGACACGGTGTCATCGGATTCGGGCGCCAAAATCAGCGGCGCCGTCAATGCGATCCTCGACGGACTGGTCTCGGTGGAGACCGCCGCGGGCCTTGCCCAAATCCCGCTCGACAGCGTGACGGGCATTGACTTCGCCCGTCATCCGGGCACGCCGCCCAAAGGGTCCGCCGCGAACGTCCGGGCCACCTTGGTACAGGGCGGCACGCTGACGCTGGAATTGCCCAATTGGCGTCCCGACGCGGTCGAGGTCGCCAGCCCGGATTTTGGCAAAGCGTCCTTTGATCCGGCGGCATTCTCGCGCCTGAGATTCCTGCCGCCCGAAGGGAAGAGCACCGAGGAGCCGAAGATGGAACATCTCAGTTTTTGATCACGCCCGCCTCGGCAGAAGCTCCGCCCTCTGCCGAGCCACTTGCTAATTCGCGCTCCAGGCGAAGGGTTGACACGAGAATGAAATTGACAGATTGCTGAAAAGCATTAGGGTAGTCCTGATACGCAAGAGTTGGGCGGAAGACTGTTGTTTTCAATAGATGAATCTGTCGGGCAACATTGGCTACAATCTGGAGTTTCTGGGCGACCACCTCAAGCCCGCCTTGCTGGTATCCCTCCTGAGTGTGTGGGTCCTGGTGGTGGTTTTCTGGTATCTGAACAGCTACACCCGGCGGCGTTATTTCACCATTTGGACGGCGGCGTGGCTGTTTTATGGGTTGTGGCTGACCTTGTTTTTTTGGGGAAGATCGGCGGTGAAGGTTGAGCCGTTTTGGCTGATGTGGCTCAAGCAGTGGTGCATCTGCGTGTCGGCGGTGTTTTTGCTTTGGGGCAGCTTGCGGTTTCTGGGGGAGCGGGTGAGTCAAAGGCTCATCGGCTTATCCCTGGCGTTCCTGCTGGCGTGGAGTTTCACCGACACCTATTGCGTGGGAGCGACGCGCTACCAGATGGAATGGCCGGTGTTCGCGTTTTTCGGCCTGGCCAGCATGTTGACGTCGTACGCGTTTTATCGCTACCGCCGCCGCCGGCGGTTTTTGGGCGGGGCGCTGCTGGCGATCGGCTTCTTTTTTTGGGGATTGTACTTGGGCAGCTATCCGCTGTTTGAAATATCCGACGGGATGGTGGCGACGGGTTTCTTTATTTCAACGGTGCTCCAACTGCTCATCGCGCTGGGGATGATCATCATGGTGCTCGAACAGGTGCGCTTCAATCGCGCGAGGCAGAATGTGTATGAGAGGGACAAGCTCCAGACCAAGGTGTGGTTCTCCGAAGAGCGCTATCAGCGGCTCTTTGAGCAGGCGCACGAAGGGATTGTCATCGCGGCTCGCAGCGACCTGCGCATCCTGGAATTAAACCGCGCGGCGGAGGCGATGCTGGGGCTGACGCTGCCTCAGGCGGTATCGCAGTCGCTGGCGACGTTTTGCCAGGTCAAAACGCTGCCGGACCCGGCGCCCAAATCCGGGCGGGACTGGTTTGAGTTGATCTGCTCACAACGGCCGCTGCACTTGGTGCATAAGACCGGCGCCCTGATCCCCGCGGAAACGACCGGCGCCCCCATCGAGTTCGCGGGCCAGTCGGCCTACCAGTTCTTCTTTCGGGAATTGACCGATCAGTCGCGTCTGGAGGAGCAGTTGCGGCAGGCGGAGAAGCTTTCGTCGCTGGGGCAGATGATCTCCGGCGTGGCGCACGAGTTGAACAATCCCCTGGCGGTGATCAGCGGCTACATGGAATTGATCCTGCGCACGCACGAACTGCCGGCCAAGACGCGGCAGGATTTGGAGAAAGTGGCCAACGAGAGCAGCCGGGCGGCGCGGTTGGTGCGCAATTTCCTGGCCTTCGCCCGCTCGCAGCCGGCGCATCGGGAAATGGTCAACTTCAACGATCTCATCACGGGCGTGATCGACCTTCGCCAGTTCGATTTATCGCTGGGCCACGTCAGAATCGACGCGCTCCTGGATCGGGCGCTGCCGCCCACCAGCGCCAGCCGCGACCAAATCCATCAGGTCCTTAACATCCTCATCAACAACGCCACCCAAGCGATGGCGCGGTCGCCCGAGCCGCGCATTATACGACTCTCGACAGCGTTCAAGGAGGGGCGCGTTTTGATCACGGTGGAGGACAACGGGCCGGGCGTGCCGGAGGAAATTCAGAAGCGGATTTTCGAGCCGTTTTTCACCACCAAGGAAACGGGATTGGGCACCGGCCTGGGGCTGTCCATCGCGCACGGAATCATGAGCGAGCACGGGGGAAGCATCCGCTTTCAGAAGTCCTCGCTGGGCGGCGCGGCTTTCGCGCTCGATCTGCCGGTTGTTTCCATCGAGGTTCCCAAGAGCGCCGCCGCTGATTTTCAGCCCGCGCAACAAGACAGGCTTGCCCAGGCCTCCCCCCGGCCGGACAAGGTCCTGGTCGTGGATGACGAGAAGGCGATCGTGGAGATGCTGGGGGAGATGCTCACCCTGCTGGGTTACCAGCCGCATCTGTGCTTCTCCGCGCGCGAGGGGCTGGAGAAGATCAAGGAGACGGCGTTCGACCTGGTGATGTCCGACCTGCGCATGCCGGAGATCGACGGCCCGGCCTTTTACCGCATGGCGGTCCAGGCGGACGGCCGGCTGGAGCGGCGGTTTGTATTTTTGACAGGAGACACGGTGAACGAGGAGACGCGCGCCTTCCTCAAGGCCTCGGGCAAACCCTTTCTGGCCAAGCCCTTCCGCATGGCCGGCATCGAGAAAATAACCCGGCAGGCCCTCCGCGGCCGGGAGGAGGGCGACGGAAAGCCGGACAGGGACGAAATTTCCATTTGACGCGCGCGGGCCGGCAGTCATGTCAATTCTAAAATAGCCGCCGCCGCCCGCTTCGTCGCGCCGGGGCCGCCCAGCGCGGAGACGACTTCCCCCAGACGCGCCCGGATTTGCGCCAGGCGGGCCGGGGCGGCCAGCAATTCCAACGCCGCGCCGGCGATGTTCCGCGGCGTCGCGCTGTCCTGGATGAATTCGGGATAAAGGGCCTCGCCGGCCAGCAGGTTGGGCATCGATAAAAATTTCACCGTGACGAGCCGCCGGGCGATGAGATAGGTGAAAAGGGAGGTTTTGTAGAGGGCGACGGCGGGGAGGCCGAAGCGGGCGCATTCCAGAGTGATCGTGCCGGTCTTGGTGATGGCCAGGGTGGCGCGGGCGAGGGTTTCCTCCAGATTCCCGGTCTGAATCCCGATCCGCGCCGGGCCTCCTGTCGCGGCGGCGCGCGCCATTCCGGCCAGTTTCTCGTCGGGGGTGATGAGTTTGAACTCGACGTTCCGTTGCGCCGCGATGAGATCGGCGGCAGCCAGCATGACGGGCAGATGGCGGCGCAACTCGCCCCGGCGGCTGCCGGGGAGAAGCACCACCGTGGTCGTCGCGTTGGCCGGTTCAATCGCGGCGGCCCGGCCGCGGTCGAACATGGGATGGCCCACGCACTCGACCCGCAGTTGCGGCAGGCGCCGGGCATACCACTCCTTTTCAAATGGAAAGAGGCAAAGGAGCAGGTCGAAGTCCCGCGCCAGTTTCCCGGCGCGTCCGGGCCGGGACGCCCAGACCTGCGGGGAGACGTATTTGACAATGCGCGGCCGCCAGGCCGGGCCGGCCGCGCGGGCGGCGGCGCGAACGGCGCGGGCCAGGCGGCGGTTGAAGAACTCGAAATCGACCAGGACCACCAGCGCGGGCCTTTCCGCCGCGGCCAGCCGCGCCAGTTCCCGCAAGCGGCTGATGAAACGCGGCAATTTCTTTATGACAGCGCTCATGCCGATCACCGCGTCGGAAGTCAAGTCGAACGACAACGCCACCCCAGCCGCCGCCATCCCGGGGCCGCCCGCGCCGATGAATCGCGCGCCGGGCAGCGCGGCGGCCAGGGCCTGGACCAGCGCGGCCGCGTTGGCGTCGCCGCTGGGTTCGCCCGCGACCACCATGATGGTTTGGGGCTTCATTTCAATTCCGCTTTCACTTCGCTGAGGAACTCGGCGATTTTAAACGGGATCAACGGCGCCGCCAGACCGGTGAGAAAATCCGCCGCCGCGCCCAGGCACGCCACGAAACCGGGCAACGTCGTGCCCGCCCAGGGAATGGGAAAGCCTTTGAGGAGTTGCGAATCGGCGTGATATTGGAGCAGGAAGGCAAGCCAGACGCCCAGGAGCAGGCCGGCTGCGGCCACGCCGGCGATGCGGCGCCACTCTTTGCGCGCACGCCAAAGCGAGAGCCGGCGTTTGCCTGTCGTGCAGCCAAGCCAAATATCGAGCGCCAGAACCGGGACGATGAGAATCAAGCCGCCCATGACATGTCAAAGGGCCGCTCCGGCCGCCTGAATCTGCCGCGTGATCTCGAAGGCCAGGTCCAGCGCGCGCTTGGCCACGGCCCCGCTGACTCTTGGCGTTTGGTGCGACTGCACGCACCGGACGAAATCGCGCAATTCCAACTTCAGCGGCTCGTCCTTTTCAATGGGAACCGGCTCCCGGACGATCCTCCGCCCGGCGAACTGGCTGACGATCGCCGAGTCTTTGGCGTGGAGGAGTTTTTTGAGCAGGGACGATTCCTCCTCGGCATCACGGGCGACGCGATAAATGAAGCCTTCCTGGGCGCGGTAATCCAGCGAGACGTAACTGGGCATCGCCCCGCCGCTGTACACCCGGATTTTCCGCGTGCGCTCCGGGCTGATCCGGCTGGCGCCCAGATTGGCCACGCAGCCGTTGGCGAAGCGCAGCCGGGCGTTGGCGATGTCCTCGCTCTGGCTCAGAACAGGAATCCCGACAGCCTCGACGCTCGCGACAGTGGAACGGACAAGACCGAGGACGACGTCCAGGTCGTGAATCATCAGGTCGAGCACCACGCCAATGTCGGTGCTGCGATTGGGGAAAGGGGAAAGGCGGGTGGTCTCGATGAAGCGCGGGTCGGTGGCGACTTTCTCAAGGTAGGCCATGACGGGGTTGAACCGTTCGACATGCCCGACCTGGAGGATGGCGCTTTTCTCCCGCGCCAGCGTCACCAGTTCCCCGGCTTGGGCGGCGTTGTCGGTCATCGGTTTTTCCACCAAGGCGTGTTTGCCCGCCGCAAGAATGCGTTTGGCGAGGTCGAAATGCGTGTGCGTCGGCGTTACGACGCTGAAGGCATCAGCCGCGGCGAGGGCCTCGTCGAGCGAGGCGAAGGCCGGGACGCGGTATTTCTCGGCGATTTTGGCGGCCTGGCCGGGAGAAAGGTCATGGACGCCGGCGAAGTGGATTTGGCCGGCGGCAGCGAATTCGGCATAGATGCGGGAATGTTCCTTGCCCAGGGAGCCGACCCCGAGCACCGCGACTTTAAGTAATGAGTTCAAGGCAAAAAATGAGCATCGCCCCGGAACGGGCCAACGGGAGATAGGAGAACCGCAAACCCCGCAAAACGAAAGGAAAAAAACCCGATGGGACCGCAGGGGGCGGGTGCAAGCGACGGGTGGGCCGCATTCAAACTGCCTCACGCAAAGCCGCAGAGCCGCCAAGCAGACGATGATGAGAGAGAATTTAAGGTGCACAAGGGTGCACAAGCCTGCATAA